>NZ_PUGA01000069.1:0-6941 GCF_003236725.1 Pantoea sp. ARC270 | reverse complement strand
ATACTGGAGGCAGTTCATTTGAGTAAAATCGCCATAGTTTTTTGTGTTAGTACAGTACTGGACTATATTGCCATCTGGTTTGTTCAGGAAGATTGACGAGATCTTTTCAAATGAAGCATCCAGCAAAGGCGTTCCCTTGATTGTAATGCTCAAATGACCCTTATAAGGAGAGCAGTTTCCTTGTTGCTCTGTCCTGGCAATGGCAATTGATGTCAAATCCCCATGTCCCATCTCATTATCAGAAATAAACCAGTAGTTAACACCTTCAGAAGCGAGGCACAGCCACGATGCATGGTTGTCTTGATTAACAGTCACGCCAGTCGTTTTTGCCATGTCTGTAAGCCTGCTAAATTCCATCGTATAGACATTATCTCCGACAATAATACTCGGCACTAAGCTTTTGTGAGTGTCGTAGTCAGAGATGGATGAATCGTCCTGGTAGTAGCTGGCACCAAAACCTTCCATCTGCGTAGCCGTCGCAACGCAGGATGTTACGCAAAGAGCAAAGAGGAGATATTTCATTTCACCTTTATCCTTTCCATGGGTCAGAGATGAATAATCTTGCCATCCAGATATGCCACGTGATTTTCTCGTAAGCTAAATCTGCATATTTAAAATAAGCACATCTTCATAAATAAACCGGAATAGCCATTCGACAAACTCCCTTGTCAGGATAAAGAGGGAATTATCTTCATGGTCGCCTTAAAAGGTAAAAAGTTAATCAATTTTTAATTGATAAAGGTCAATTATATGCTGAGTAATACGTGAAGAAAGAATAACAGACTCATATTGAGGGCATTTGCGCTTTCATTTTCTGCCACGCCCTGTATGAAAAACTTCTTTATCTCCCCTCGCCGGAAAGGCTCAGGTTTCAGGGCGCTTCCATACGGAATCACCCGAATCTTTTGACCATTTTATTTTCGTGTCAAAACCGGCTTTGGCCACTATAGCGAAGCAGCGTGTCTTATCACATCTGGCCTCTAGCTCTTCAACCTCTGGCTGCTTCTTTGCATCAGGGTCGATGCCTGGTGCAAGAAGCCTTATGGCCTCACCAGGCCGTTGCCTTGCACCAGCACGTGAAACAGCAGGGTAGACACTGTTAGAGAAGATATTTAGCTCTGATATCAGTCAGTGACATGAAAGCCTCCCCTCATTTGTTGCTTAAAGGGGAAATCGAACCCGCATTACCAGCATTTTTATCATCAAAGGATAGGGCTTCAAGTGGTTTTTAGTAAACGAGGGTGAACGTGAAAGAAGGAGTAACCCATAGACAGAAAGCAAAAAGCCCGCTCAGGTTTCCCTGAGCGGGCTTTTCTAATTCTGGCTCCTCTGACTGGACTCGAACCAGTGACATACGGATTAACAGTCCGCCGTTCTACCGACTGAACTACAGAGGAATCGCTTGAACGGGGCGAATATTAGCGGCGCCGATCCCGCTTGTCAAAGCCCTGTTTAACGAAATGCGTTCGGATGCTCGTAAAAGCAGCGGATTGGTGAATTTTTCCCGAATCTGCTGGCTTTTCAAACTGCCAACAGGATCTCACTTTGCGGGCATTTCTCTGCAGATGTTAGAGGCATGTCAAAGTTTTGTTGTTTGCCGATGTCAAAACAGCCGTTTCAGTGCTTTTATGATAAAAATTTCAAAACGAGATTTTATGGAATAAATAAACTGCTTAGCGTTACGGTCGCCACTTTCTCCGGAAACTGAAACGGCAGGTCGGAAGTAACTGTTTGCAGATCAAGTGATTGTGAAAAGGAGTGGTCGATCACAAAAATAGCCAGAAGCCGAAGTCTAACCTCAAAATTCCCGAAACAGACGCCAGACAGGCTGGGTGAATGTAAAAGATATTTTTCATTCGCGGTCACAGCCGCTGAGCAAGTTAACAAATAAGAAGGGTCCCTATGAACATCAAAAAAACGATTGTCGCCTCACTGTTAGCCTGCATGTTACCTGCCGCGGTTATGGCAAAAGATATTTCGGTCGGCGTCTCAATGGCGCTGTTTGATGACAACTTCCTCACCATTCTGCGCACGGCCATGCAGAAAGAGATGCAGAAAGATGGCGTTAAAGGGCAGGTTGAGGATGCAAAAGGCGACGTTTCACAGCAGCTGCAGCAGGTGCAGAACTTTATCGGTCAGGGTGTCGATGCCCTGATCGTCAACCCGGTCGACACCAACGCGGTAAAACCGATTATGGATCAGGCGAGCAAAGCGGGCATCCCGCTGATCTTTGTTAACCGCCGTCCAGGAGCTGAACTCACCGGCAAAATGGCCTATGTGGGGTCCGATTCAGAACTGGCCGGCCGGTTACAGATGGAAGCGCTGGCTAAAGCAATGAACGGCAAAGGCAACGTCGCCATTCTGATGGGTGACCTGGCGAATGAATCGACCCGCGACCGTACCAAAGGTGTGGAAGAGGTGGCCGCTAAATATCCTGGCATCAAAATTGTTCAGAAGCAGACCGCCAAATTTACCCGTAACGACGCGGTGGATGTGGTCAGTAACTGGATGACGGCCGGTGATGAAATCAATGCTATCGCGTCGAACAACGATGAAATGGCAATCGGTGCGCTGCAGGCACTGGGTAAAAACCCGAACAAAATCCTGATTGCTGGCGTCGATGGTACACCGGATGCACTGCAGATGCTGAAGCAGGGCAAGATGGTCGCCACCGTCTTCCAGGATGCGAAGGGGCAGGGCGAAGGCTCGGTGCAGACGGCGATCAAACTGGTGAAAGGCGAACAGGTCCAGAAAATTATCAACATCCCTTACCAGCTGATTACCAAAGAGAACATGGAACAGTTTACCCAGCGTAACCTGAAATAATCGTTCCTGACTCAGCCTGACGGAGGTGATGTATGAACGCGTTTGCGCTTGAAGCCGAAGGCATCAGCAAGTTCTTCCCCGGAGTGAAAGCCCTCGACAACGTCTCGTTGCGGGTGCGTCCGGGAACGGTACATGCCTTGATGGGCGAAAATGGCGCGGGCAAATCCACTTTAATGAAGTGCCTTATCGGGATCTATCGTCCCGATAAGGGCACCATCAAAATTAAAGGGGAGCCGGTGCAGTTTCACGACACCATGGACGCGTTGCGTTCCGGCATTTCGATGATTCACCAGGAGCTTAACCTGGTGCCCTACATGACCGTCGCTGAGAATATCTGGCTGGGCCGCGAGCCGATGAAATTTGGTTTTGTCGATCACGCCCGGCTCAATCAGGTGACACAGGAGCTGCTCAACCGCCTGAATATCCGTCTGAAAGCCGATCGGATGGTGGGTGAACTGAGCATCGCCTCACAGCAGATGGTCGAGATTGCCAGAGCGGTCTCCTGGGACTCGGACGTCGTCATCATGGACGAGCCCACCTCCGCGCTCACGGAAACCGAAGTGGCGCATCTCTTCACCATCATTCGCGACCTGCGCGAGCAGGGCAAAGCGATCATCTACATCAGTCACAAGATGGATGAAATCTTCACCATCACCGATGAGGTCAGCATTTTCCGTGATGGCAGCTGGATCGCCAGCGACCAGACGGAGAAGTACACCCGCCAGTCGCTGATCACCCAGATGGTCGGGCGTGAACTGACCCAGCTGTTTCCGAAATTTAACAGCGCCATTGGCGAAGAGGTGCTGACGGTGCGAAACCTCTCCTGCAAAGATCGTTTCACCGATGTCAGCTTCAGCGTGCGGCGCGGGGAGATCCTCGGCGTCGCCGGGCTGGTGGGCGCCGGTCGCAGCGAGGTGATGGAGAGTCTGTTTGGCATGGAGAGCTTCGACAGCGGGGAGATCTTAATTGATGGCGTACCGGTGACGATCGACTCGCCGTCCACCGCGATCGAAAAGGGCATGGCGTTCCTGACCGAAGACCGTAAGAAATCCGGACTCTTTCTGGTGCTTTCGGTGATGGAGAACATGAGCATCGTCAATATGCCGGAGTACAGCGGTAAAAGCGGCTTTGTCAGCCATGTGAAGATGGCGCAGGACTGCATGGACCAAATCCGCCGTCTCAATATCAAAACCCCGACCATGGATCAGATCATCAATAACCTCAGCGGCGGGAATCAGCAGAAAGTCCTGATTGCCCGCTGGCTGCTGGCTCAGCCGAAGATTCTGATTCTGGACGAGCCGACCCGTGGCATTGACGTCGGCGCAAAAGCGGAGATTTACCGCTTAATCAGTGAGCTCGCCAACCGTGGCGTGGCGATCATCATGGTCTCCTCTGAACTGCCGGAAATCCTGGGCATGAGCGACCGGGTGATGGTCATGCACGGCGGGCGTATAACCGGCATCCTCGATAAAGAAGAAGCCGATCAGGAAACCATTCTGTCGTTGGCATCCGAATGAGGCGCGAAACCACTATGAGCAATATGAAAGTTACTGCCACCCCGGCAGCCCCGCAGCAACCCTCTTTTTTTGCCAGTCTGCGTCATAAGCTGCCGAAAGATACCGGCATTTTTGTGGTGATGGTGGGGATTGCACTGATTTTTGAAATGTTCGGCTGGTATGTGCGTGACCAGTCTTTCCTGCTCAACACCAACCGCCTGATCCTGATTGTGCTGCAGGTGGCGATTATCGGGATTATTGCCGTCGGCGTGACCCAGGTCATCATTACGACCGGTATCGATCTCTCCTCCGGTTCCGTGATCGCCCTGGCGGCGGTGGTGGCTGCAAGTCTGGCACAGACCTCCGACAGTCTCTCACCGATGTTTCCGTCACTGGTCAATATGCCCGCGGTCATCCCGGTTGCTGCCGGTATCGGGGTCGGGCTGCTGGCAGGGCTGGTCAACGGGGTGCTGATTACCCGCACCGGTATTCCGCCCTTTATCGCCACGCTGGGTATGATGGTGTCGGCTCGCGGCCTGGCGCAGTACTACACTCAGGGCAATCCGATCAGCTTCCTCTCTGACGGCTTTACCGCCATAGGCCAGGGCGCCATGCCGGTCGTGATTTTCCTGGCGGTCGCGCTGCTGTTCCATATCGCTCTGAAACATACCCGCTACGGCAAATATGTGTATGCCATCGGCGGCAACATGACCTCGGCGAAAGTCTCCGGGATCAACGTTAATAAGTATCTGATCATTGTCTACACCATTGCGGGGGCCCTGTCGGGTCTGGCTGGTGTGGTTCTGGCGGCGCGCGTCAGCAGCGGTCAGTCAAGCATGGGGATGTCCTACGAGCTGGACGCCATTGCCGCAGCCGTTATCGGTGGCAGCAGTCTGATGGGCGGCGTCGGGCGTATCACGGGTACATTGATTGGTGCGGTGATCCTCGGCCTGATTAAAAGCGGATTCACCTTCGTGGGTGTCGATGCCTACATTCAGGACATTATTAAAGGGATCATTATCGTGGCCGCCGTCTCTATCGATATGCATCGCAACCGCAAAAAACGCTGACCGGCAACCGTTGCCCTCTTCAGCGACAGGGAGAGGGCAGCACCTGCTGTTTATTCATCACGGCGCTTCATGATAAGAAATCCCGCCGATAGCGGTTACATCGTTTTCAGGCCGGTTAAGCCGCGATGCAGGCCAGACAGGCCTTCAGCCGATGTCATGCCCTTTCACTGCACTAAAACTGTACAACCCGTCATCACTTTTCTGCACACCCGCCTCGCAGCAAATGCACTGTCACAGTGCGTCCGGGCGGTCTGGCTTCCCGGCTCAGCCATTCCCGATCCTTATTAACCCCTAAGAGGTAATCAGAAACGCTTATTTTCCGGGCCGTTAGGAAAAATCCTGAGCCTGGTCAGGGAGCGAGATTTAAACCTGGCCTGCATCTTGCAAAATCCCTCTCATCAGGCGAAGGACGCAGATCCTATTCGCTATTCAGGGCTAGTGACGGAGGCAAGATGAATTTAAGACGACTGAAATACTTTGTGAAAATCGTCGATATCGGCAGTCTGACGCAGGCAGCGGAAGTGCTGCATATCGCCCAGCCTGCACTCAGTCAGCAGGTCGCCACGCTGGAGAATGAACTGGATCAGCAGTTACTGATCCGCACCAAGCGGGGCGTCACGCCGACAGAGGCCGGTAAGATTCTCTATGGTCATGCGCGCACCATTCTGCGCCAGTGTGAGCAGGCCCAGACGGCGGTCATCAATGCCGGTCAGATCCTCAGTGGTCAGGTTTCAATTGGTCTGGCACCAGGCACCGCAGCCTCTTCGCTGACGATGCCGCTGCTGCAGACCGTTCGCGATCAGTTTCCTGAAGTCCTGGTCTACCTGCACGAAAACAGCGGCAGCGTACTGAATGAGAAAGTGATGTCCGGTCAGCTGGATATGGCGGTGCTCTACGACCGCGCGCCCACCGCCGGGATCAACAGCATGCCGCTGATGAAAGAGGATCTCTATCTGGTGGGCGCCACCGACTGCCCGGGAGCCAGTGTCGATCTGGCGGATGTGGCGCAGATGAGCCTGTTCCTGCCGCGCGACTACAGTGCGGTGCGTAAGCGGGTTGATGAGGCGTTCTCCCTGCGTCGCCTGAGCGCCCGCATTATCGGTGAGATTGAATCGATTTCTACCCTGACCGCCGCCATTTCCAGCGGCATGGGCGTAACCGTATTACCGGAATCCGCCGCCCGTTCGCTGGTGGGCTCGACGGATGCCTGGATGGCGCGCATCAACAGTCCCTCACTCAGTCTGCCGCTGTCGCTGAACATCTCCGCGCGGTTGCCGCTGTCGCCTTCCGCGCAGGCGGTGAAAAACATCCTGCTGTCGCTGCTGAACACGCCACTGAACGAGGAGCGGGAGCTGATGTTAGTGAGTTAATGGTGGGGGGGCCTGCCAGGCGCGGGGCGTTTTCACCTGGCGGTGGGCTGGCTCTGGGAAGGTTTCGCCCGCCAGGCGTGAGGGAGTGTTTACCTGGCGGCGGGCTGGCTCTGAGAAGATTTCGCCCGCCAGGCGTGAGGGAGTTTCAGCCTGCCCGTGCAGGCGGACGCGTCAAGGGG
>NZ_PUGA01000068.1:0-5842 GCF_003236725.1 Pantoea sp. ARC270 | reverse complement strand
GCGATCCCAGCGAAATGGCGCAAGCTGCACGCATTAATGTCGAGGCTGGTGCACAGGTTATCGACATTAATATGGGATGCCCTGCCAAGAAGGTTAACCGCAAAATGGCGGGGTCAGCCTTACTGCAATATCCCGCCGTGGTGGAGTCCATTCTCTCCGCAGTGGTTAATGCAGTGAACGTGCCGGTTACGCTGAAAATTCGTACTGGCTGGGATCCTGAAAACAGGAACTGTGTCGCGATTGCCCAATTGGCTGAACGCTGCGGTATACAGGCTCTGACGATACATGGCCGCACTCGTGCCTGCCTGTTCAACGGAGAAGCTGAATATGACAGCATTCGGACAGTTAAGCAGAGTGTTTCCATTCCGATTATCGCGAATGGAGACATAACTGACCCGCATAAAGCCAGAGCGGTGCTCGACTATACAGGGGCCGATGCTCTGATGATAGGACGCGCTGCTCAGGGAAGACCGTGGATCTTCCGGGAAATCCAGCATTATCTGGACACTGGGGAGCTGCTTGCTCCGCTGCCACTGGCAGAGGTCAAGCGCTTGCTTGTTTCGCATATACGTGAGCTGCACGACTTTTACGGTTCAGGCAAGGGATACCGTATAGCGCGAAAGCACGTCTCCTGGTATCTGCAGGAGCACGCCCCGAATGACCAGTTTCGGCGCACATTCAACGCCATTGAGGATGCCAGCGAACAGCTGGAGGCGTTGGAGGCATACTTCGAAAATCTTGCGTAACGAAATAAAGAGCTGAAAGAACTATGTTCGAACAACGCGTAAATTCTGACGTACTGACCGTTTCTACCGTTAACTCACAGGATCAGGTAACTCAAAAACCTTTGCGTGATTCGGTTAAACAGGCACTGAAGAACTATTTTGCTCAACTGAATGGTCAGGATGTGAGCGACCTGTATGAGCTGGTTTTGGCTGAAGTCGAGCAGCCTCTGTTGGACATGGTGATGCAGTATACCCGTGGCAACCAGACCCGCGCTGCCCTGATGATGGGTATCAACCGCGGTACGCTGCGTAAGAAATTGAAAAAATACGGCATGAACTGATTCTGAGTTCTGTCTGTTAATCACGCCAGCCTTCGGGCTGGCGTTTTTATTTGTGCGGTATGGCACAAAGCGGTGACCTCAGGGATGAAACAGTTGCTTCTCATATGGTAACTATAGTTGCAATCGCAGACGTGATATTTCGCCCTCTCTTTTTCCTCCTCCCAGCCGGGATTACTGGCTGACCTGAATGCCCTGCCCCCTGACAGCGCCCTTCCGCTCCGGGTGTGTGACTTTCCGCGCATTAAAAAAGTAACGTGTCTCCTTCATACATGCCTGCCTGCGCGAAGGCTCACATTGCTTCCATATAGTGAAACTATTTGCACTAAATGTGATCGGATCGACTCGCTTTGCTTCCTTTTGGTGCGCCATATTAGCGGAACTTTCTAAGTGCTTCCGATTATTAACCGTTCTTTCATACAAATTCAGGCTCCTGCAAACCTGGCATCAGCTTTGCAGAGTCGTGAATGGCTGACCGCCACAGACAGGAAAACGCACACTAAAGTGCGCAAACATAACAATACGATCCCGCCACACAGGATGCTTTATGAAAAAGATGATGCTCTCTACGCTGATCGCTGCCGCCTCGCTGGTTGCCGTTACTCAGCAAGCACACGCCGGCGCCACACTGGATGCAATTAAGAAAAAAGGTTTTGTTCAATGTGGGATCAGTGACGGCTTGCCGGGCTTCTCCTATGCGGATGCCAGCGGCAAGTTCACCGGTATCGATGTGGATGTGTGTCGGGCAACGGCTGCTGCTGTGTTTGGCGATGCAACCAAAGTGAAATACACCCCACTGACCGCGAAAGAGCGTTTTACCGCGCTGCAGTCAGGCGAAGTGGATGTGCTTTCTCGTAATACCACCTGGACCTCCTCGCGTGATGGCGGCATGGGCTTCCTGTTTGCGGGCGTGAACTACTACGACGGCATCGGCTTCCTGACTCACCAGAAAGCGGGCCTGAAAAGTGCGAAAGAGCTGGATGGCGCGACCGTCTGTATTCAGGCAGGCACCGATACCGAGCTGAACGTCGCGGACTTCTTTAAAGCCAACAAAATGCAGTACACGCCGGTCACCTTCGACCGTTCAGATGAATCAGCCAAAGCGCTGGACAGCGGCCGCTGTGATACCCTGGCTTCTGACCAGTCTCAGCTTTACGCACTGCGCATTAAGCTGGGCAAACCGGACGAATTCATTGTGCTGCCAGAAGTGATCTCCAAAGAACCCCTGGGGCCACTGGTGCGTCGTGGTGATGATGACTGGTTCACCATCGTGAAATGGTCGCTCTTCGCTATGCTGAATGCGGAAGAGATGGGTATCAACTCGAAGAATGTTGATCAGATGACAGCCAAGCCGACCACACCAGATATGGCGCATCTGCTGGGTGCTGAGGGTGACTTTGGTAAAGATCTGAAGCTGGATAATAAGTGGGCCTACAACATCATCAAGCAGGTGGGCAACTATCAGGAAAGCTTTGATCGTAACGTCGGTAAAGACAGTGCTCTGAAGATCGCACGCGGTCAGAACGCGCTGTGGAACCAGGGCGGTATTCAGTACGCTCCGCCGGTACGTTAACAGACCTCGCCAATCGGGCACCGCCTTCTGCGGTGCCCTGCCACAGCTTTCGTTACTGAGGTTTCAACATGTCACAACGCCCAACCGTGAAAAGGGATTTTTCATTTGGTAATCCCACGGTTCGCGCCTGGATTTATCAGTTCATTGCCGTTATCGCAGTGCTTGGTGTGGTGGGTTATCTGGTGCATAACACCATTATCAACCTTGCCAATCGCGGCATTACATCAGGATTTGGTTTTCTCGAGCGCACTGCCGGTTTCGGTATCGTTCAGCATCTGATTGAGTACACCGAGGACGATACCTACGCGCGCGTGTTTCTGGTTGGCTTAACCAACACACTGCTGGTCTCGGCACTCTGTATCGTTTTCGCCTCCATTCTCGGATTCGCGGTGGGATTATCCCGCCTTTCTGACAACTGGCTGCTGCGGAAACTCTCGACCATCTATATCGAAACCTTCCGTAATATCCCGCCACTGCTGCAGATCTTCTTCTGGTACTTTGCGGTATTGCGCAATCTGCCTGGCCCACGGCAGGCGCTGAATGCGTTTGACCTGGCCTATGTCAGTAATCGCGGGCTCTATGTGCCGTGGCCGACCTATGCTCCAGGGAGCTGGCCGTTTGTTATCGCGCTGCTTCTGGCCGTAGCCATCAGCTATGGTCTCTACCGCTTCAACCGTCAGCATCAGCTGAAAACCGGCGAGTTACGTCGCACCTGGCCTGCCGCCGTTGCGATGCTGATTCTTTTTCCGGTTCTGGCGCATCTTGGGTTTGGCGCCGCAACGCACTGGGATGTGCCGCAGCTGCGCGGATTCAATTTCCGTGGTGGCTCGGTAATGATCCCGGAGCTGGCGGCACTGACGCTGGCCCTGTCGATCTATACCTCGTCGTTTATTGCGGAAGTGATTCGCTCCGGCATCCAGTCGGTACCGCACGGTCAGCACGAAGCCGCACGTTCGCTGGGTCTGCCGAATCCGGTGACGCTGCGCCAGGTGATCATTCCTCAGGCCATGCGCGTGATTATTCCCCCGCTGACCAGTCAGTACCTGAACATCGTGAAGAACTCCTCACTGGCCGCGGCTATCGGATATCCCGATATGGTGTCGCTGTTTGCCGGCTCGGTCCTGAACCAGACCGGCCAGGCCATCGAAACGATTGCTATTACGATGGGCGTGTACCTGATCATCAGCCTGCTGATATCACTGCTTATGAATGTCTACAACCGCAAAATTGCGCTGGTTGAGCGTTAAGAGAACGGGATGACTATGTCTGTAACTACGCATGAAACGACCCCCGTCCCGACGACGCCGGTCAGTCGCGCCTGGCTTTGGGCGCGTAAAAATCTCTTTTCCAGCTGGTTTAACACGTTACTGACGCTGTTGTGCATCTGGATAATCTGGCATGTGATCCCGCCTGCGCTGAACTGGCTGGTCTTTCAGGCTAACTGGATCGGCTCTACCCGCGCCGATTGTACGAAAGAGGGCGCCTGCTGGGTCTTTATCCATGCCCGTTTCGGTCAGTTCATGTATGGCCTCTATCCGCATGAGTTGCGCTGGCGTATCAACCTGGCGCTGATCATTGGCCTGGTGTCGATTGTGCCGATGTTCCTGAAGAGCCTGCCCTTCCGCGGGCGCTATATTGCTGCCTGGGCCGTCATCTATCCAGTGATTGTCTGGTTTCTGCTGTATGGCGGCTATCTGGGACTGGAGCGCGTTGAGACACGCCAGTGGGGTGGATTAACGCTGACGCTGATTATTGCATCGGTTGGGATCGCGGGCGCACTGCCGCTGGGGATTCTGCTGGCTCTTGGCCGTCGCTCCCGTATGCCTGTGGTGCGCACGCTGTCGGTTATCTTTATTGAGTTCTGGCGCGGTGTGCCGCTGATTACCGTACTGTTTATGTCGTCGGTGATGCTGCCGCTGTTTATGTCTGAAGGCACCACCATCGATAAGCTGGTGCGCGCCCTGGTTGGCGTCATTCTGTTTCAGTCCGCCTATGTAGCGGAAGTGGTACGTGGGGGATTGCAGGCGTTGCCGAAAGGTCAGTATGAAGCGGCTGAGTCTCTGGCGCTGGGTTACTGGAAAACCCAGATGCTGGTGATCCTGCCACAGGCACTGAAGCTCACCATCCCCGGGCTGGTAAATACCATCATCGCTCTGTTTAAAGATACCAGCCTGGTCATCATCATTGGTCTTTTCGATCTGTTCAGCAGCGTTCAGCAGGCCACGGTGGACCCCACCTGGCTGGGCATGTCGACCGAAGGTTACGTCTTCGCTGCACTGGTCTATTGGATCTTCTGTTTTAGCATGTCGCGCTACAGCCAGTATCTGGAAAAGCGCTTTCACACCGGGCGTACATCGCACTGAGGTTTTACATGACTGACTCTATGACACACTCTTCCGACGCGTTGATGATTTCGCTTGAGAACGTGAATAAATGGTACGGACAATTCCATGTACTGAAAGACATTAACCTGCAGGTTAAGCCGCGTGAACGCATTGTGCTTTGCGGGCCTTCTGGTTCCGGCAAATCGACCACGATCCGCTGTATTAACCATCTGGAAGAGCATCAGCAGGGACGTATTGTTGTTGACGGTATTCACCTTAACGATGATATCCGTAACATTGAACGCGTGCGCACCGAAGTAGGAATGGTCTTTCAGCACTTTAATCTGTTTCCGCATCTGACGGTCCTGCAGAACTGCACACTGGCCCCGACGTGGGTGAGAAAGATACCTAAAAAAGAAGCCGATGAGCTGGCTATGCACTATCTGCAACGCGTGCGCATTGCGGAACATGCACATAAATTCCCCGGTCAGCTTTCGGGGGGTCAGCAGCAGCGCGTTGCTATTGCCCGTTCACTCTGCATGAAGCCGAAAATTATGCTGTTTGATGAGCCAACCTCGGCACTGGATCCGGAGATGGTAAAAGAGGTACTGGATACCATGATTGGTCTGGCAGAGGATGGGATGACCATGCTGTGCGTGACGCATGAGATGGGCTTTGCCCGCACCGTTGCGGACCGGGTGATCTTTATGGATCGCGGTGAGATCGTTGAAATGGCTCCGCCGCAGGAGTTCTTTGCGAATCCTAAATCGGAGCGGACCCGGGCGTTCCTGTCTCAGGTTATTCACTGACCGGCACTACCCCTCGCTATTTTACAACCCGGCCTGGTGCCGGGTTTTTTATGGCCCGAATAAAGGTCAGTAA
>NZ_PUGA01000067.1:0-8718 GCF_003236725.1 Pantoea sp. ARC270 | reverse complement strand
TCCTGGTAAATCTGCCGTTTGTTGTTACTCGTTAGCAGCAGGCGGGACTATAAAGCAGCCCGGCGCAGGGGTCTGTGATCCTGTTCTGATTTCATCAATTTGTTTCCGTTGGTAAACGATTATGAGGCGCCCGGGTATCTTCGCCGTGATCGAAGTTACGCAGCAGCAGCGCAAAGTGCAGATCCACCGCCTCAGGCACCCGCAGCCAGACGCGATGACCGTCGCCCGGTGCCACGCCGGCGGGTTCGCCACGGCTGTCCTGCAGCGCATCAAGCTGGCACTGCAGGTTGCCGTCGGGCGTCATGATCTCCACGCTGTCGTGCAGCATGAACTTATTTTTTACCGCCACTTCGGCCCATTCGCCCCGGCGTTCGCCGGTAAACTCGCCCACAAACTGCTGACGATCGGAGACGGAAAAGCCCTGCTCATAGTTCTGGTAGCTGTCGTGAGTGTGACGACGCAGAAAGCCTTCGGTATAGCCGCGATGTGCCAGACCCTCCAGGGTGAGCAGCAGTGACGCATCAAAGGGTTTTCCCGCGGCGGCATCATCAATCGCGCGGCGATACACCTGGGCGGTGCGCGCGCAGTAGTAGTAGGACTTGGTGCGCCCCTCAATCTTCAGCGAATGGACGCCCATCTCGCTGAGCCGCTCCACATGTGCCACCGCACGCAGATCCCGCGAGTTCATGATATAGGTGCCGTGCTCATCTTCGAACGCGCTCATCACTTCGCCGGGTTTCATCTTCTCTTCCAGCAGGAACACCTTGTCGGTCGGCTGACCGATGCCCAGCGCTGGCGTCACCTCCTGCACCGTCACCGGCTGGTGGATGCCGACAATGTTGCCCACCTCATCCTGCTGGCCTTCCGCCACTTTGTATTCCCAGCGGCAGGCGTTGGTGCAGGTGCCCTGGTTCGGATCGCGTTTGTTCATATAGCCGGAGAGCAGGCAGCGACCGGAATAGGCCATACAGAGCGCACCATGAACAAAGACTTCCAGCTCCATCTCCGGCACCTGCTGACGGATTTCGGCGATCTCCTCCAGCGACAGCTCGCGCGACAGGATCACCCGGCTCAGCCCCATCTGCTGCCAGAACTTCACCGTGGCCCAGTTGACCGCATTGGCCTGCACCGAGAGGTGGATCGGCATCGCCGGGAAGGCCTCCCGCACCAGCATAATCAGACCCGGATCGGACATAATCAGCGCATCAGGCTGCATCGCCACCACCGGCGTTAAGTCACGAATAAAGGTTTTCAGCTTGGCGTTGTGCGGCGCGATGTTGACCACCACGTAGAATTTTTTGCCCAGCGCGTGCGCTTCGTTGATGCCCAGCGCGAGATTTTCGTGGGTAAATTCATTATTACGCACCCGCAGGCTGTAGCGCGGCTGACCGGCATAGACGGCATCGGCACCATAGGCGAAGGCGTAACGCATGTTTTTCAGCGTCCCGGCGGGGGAGAGCAGTTCAGGTTTCATGGGGTTCTCACTGATGTCAGGTCAGTATGCCGCCAGAGGCGGCAGCGGCAGGGCCGTGAAGCCCTGCAAAAGGTGCGGAATTGTAGGCAGTGAGAAAAGGGAAGTAAATTGATCGGGATCAAACTAGATCAAATGACAGGCATCCGCTTCCCAGCGATAGCCCATGCCGTAGACGGCCCGGATAAAGGGTTGCTCGCTGTCGAGATTCTCCAGCTTGCGCCGCAGATTCTTGATATGGCTGTCGATGGTGCGATCGGTTACCACGCGGTAATCATCATAGAGATGGTTGAGCAGTTGCTCACGCGAAAAGACCTTGCCCGGTTCCAGCGACAGGGTTTTCAGCAGACGAAACTCGGCCGGGGTTAAATCGAGCGGCTTGTCACGCCAGCTGGCCGAAAAGCGGCTCTCATCGACTCTGAGCAGCGAACTGCTCTGCGGCTCTTCCGCTGAACGTTTTACCCGGCGCAGAATGGTCTTAACCCGCGCGACAACTTCCCGCGGGCTGAAGGGTTTGCAGATATAGTCATCGGCACCCAGCTCCAGCCCCAGCAGCCGATCGATCTCCTCGGTGCGGGCGGTGACCATAATAATCGGCAGTTCCGAATGACGGCGGATTTCCCGGCACAGCGTTAAACCGTCGGTGCCGGGCAGCATCAGGTCCAGCAGCATCAGATCGGGTGGGGTCTGGCGCACATAATCCAGCACGCCGTTGCCGTCGGCGATGTGATGGGTGCGGTAATTGGAGGCGTGCAGATAGTCGATCATCAGCTGCGCCAGTTTGGGCTCATCTTCGACCACCAGAATCAGCGGGTCGTGGTTTTCCAGGCTCATAAGCGTCTACGCAAGGGGAACATAGCGCAAGTGTAGCGCGATTTTCAGTCCACCTAAATCAGAGTGCGACGCAGAGATATCACCGCCGTGCGCGTCGGCAATGTTCTTACAGATGGCGAGGCCGAGTCCCGATCCGCCGCTGGCCCGATTACGGGAGCCTTCGGTGCGGAAGAAGCGTTCAAAAATCTGCGCCTGATGTTCACGATCCACGCCCGGCGCGCTGTCATCAAACTCTACCCGCCAGTGCGGAGCCTGATACTTCAGCGTCACCTCAACCCGGCCTCCGCTGTCGGTGTAGCGCAGGCTGTTCTCCAGCAGGTTAGTGAAGAGCTGTATCAGGCGATCGGGATCGCCGAAGAAGGGAGCATCATCGGGCAGGTTCAGCTTTAACGTCAGGCCATGCGCGCGGTAGCGTTCGGCAAAGCTGCCCGCCGTGACTTCCAGCAGCTGCACCAGGTCGGTCGCCTGTTTGCGGTAGGCCAGGGCACCCTCATCCGACAGCGACAGCTGATGCAGGTCATCCACCAGCTTGGTCAGCACCACCACTTCACTCTGCAGCGATGCGATCGCTTCCGGCGTCAGTTTGCGCACGCCATCCTGCATCGCTTCCAGTTCACCGCGCAGAATGGCCAGCGGCGTGCGTAACTCATGGGAGATATCCGCCATAAAGGCGCGGCGCATGCTTTCGTTTTTCTCCAGCGAGCTGGCGAGAAGGTTAAAGTCACCGGCCAGCTGGCCCAGTTCGTCCCGGCTGCTGACTTCAACGCGGGTGGCAAAGTTGCCTGCGGCCAGATGATGGGTGCCGTCGACCAGCCGTTTGACCGGGGCCAGCAGCCCGCGCGCCATCAGCCAGGTGGCCAGCGCCGCCAGCAGCGTCGAGAGGCCAACGATAATCCAGCTGGTGCGGCGCTGCTGCTGATCGAAGTTAATGTCTGTGCTGCGCGTCAGCCGCTCCGGCGGTGAGCCGATAACCCAGCCGACCACCTTACCGTTGCTGGTGGTGATATTGCGTCGCGTGCCCTCGGGCGGCACCGGCGTGGGCGGCCCGACCAGCACCCTGTACTGCTGGTCGAGGATCCAGAACTGGGTGCGCCAGCCATGCGGCGGCAGCTGACTGTTGCCCGGATTCTGCTCCAGCGAACGCAGCATGGTGAACACCAGGCGGTCGTTGTGGCGCAGGAAATCCCAGTTGCCGTGCTGCTCATACTGATCGGCCAGCGCATCGCCGAGCAGGCTCAGGCGCTGCTGATTGCCGCGCTTGATATAGTCGACGAAGCCATGCTCAAAGCTGAGGCGGACTCCCCAGTGCATGGTAATCAGTACCAGCATGCAGGTGGCGAAAATCGCCATAAACAGTTTGGCCCCGATACCCAGGCGCAGGTTAACTCTCATTGTTTTCTCCGGCGTCGCAAATCGACGTTGCTGCTCACCTGCGGCGGAACGCGCCAGAAGATCAGCGCGGGCAGGATAATAATCAGTGACATGCACAGGTAGGTGTAAATAAACATCTGATGTTCTGCTGCGCTGTTAGCTGCGCCCTCCTGAGCAAAGGCGCCCAGCAGCAGCCCGGCGACGGTGACGCCAATACTCATCGACAGCTGCATAATCATCGACAGCAGGCTGTTTCCGCTCGACGCCAGCGTATCCGGCAGCTCTTTCAGCGTCAGCGTGTTCATCGAGGAGAAGCGAATGGCGTTGACCATGCCCTGCAGAAACAGCACCAGCGGCAGCAGCCAGACCCAGCCCAGGATCGCCACCAGCGGAAACAGCAGCACCACCAGCGCCAGCGCTACGGTCGACATCACCAGCACGTTGCGGTAGCCATAGCGATTAACGATGCGCACCACAATACGCTTCATCCCCATGTTGCCCAGCACCATCGGGATCATCATCAGACCGGCGTGGAACGGGCTGTAGCCCATGCCGAGCTGCAGGAATATAGGCGTCATAAAGGGCAGCATGCCGCTGCCGATACGGCCGGTAAAACTGCCCAGCAGGCCGATAGCGTAGAGGCGGTTATCAAACAGCTTCAGGCTGAACAGCGCGTTATCATTGCCGCGCGCGTGCATCAGGTAGAACAGCAGCGAGAACAGGCCCGCGAGGATCATCGCACCCAGCAGCAGGGCGGAGCCGCCGCTGCTGCGCTGACCGTCCAGCGCCAGCGTCAGGGTTGCCATACCGGCGGCCAGCAGAAAAAAACCGGCAAAATCGAAGCGGCGGGTCTGCATGCTGTAGTTGGGCATCAGCATCAGGGTGGCAATCGCGCCGGCGATGCCGACCGGGATGTTGATCAGGAAGATCCAGTGCCAGCTGGCGTATTCGACCAGCACCCCGCCCAGCGCCGGGCCCAGCAGCGGGCCAATCTGGCCGGGCAGGGTGACAAAGGTCATGGCGGACATATACTGCTCACGCGGAACGATTTTCATCACCGTCAGTCGCCCCACCGGCACCATCATGGCACCACCAATCCCCTGAACCACCCGCGCCAGCACCAGCTGATCCAGCGTGCCGGAGAGGGCACACAGCAGCGATCCCAGGCTGAACAGCAGGATCGCGCTGAAGAAGATGTTGCGCACGCCAAAGCGATCCGCCAGCCAGCCGCTGACCGGCAGCATCACCGCCACGGTGAGGACGTAATAGACGATCACCGCATGCATGTGCAGCGGGCTGACGCCCAGATCGTGCGCCATCGCCGGAATAGCCGTATTCACGATGGTGGTGTCCAGCGTCTGCATAAAAAAGCCGATGGCGACAATCCACAACTGCCAGCGGACGTTCGTGCTTTGCGTACTCATCCCTTCCCCCGATTCAGCCGATCTGCCCGGTGACCTGCCGCAGCCCCAGGCGTTACGTCTGCGGTGCGGCTGACCGCGACCGCTTTCTGCGCCGCAGCTTATCCATCATCAGGTAGATCACCGGCGTGGTGTAGAGCGTCAGTAACTGACTCATCACCAGACCCCCTGCAATGGTAATCCCCAGCGGCTGACGCAGTTCCGCCCCGTCGCCACTGGATAACACCAGCGGCAGCGCGCCAAACAGCGCCGCCAGTGTGGTCATCATGATCGGCCGGAAGCGCAGCAGACACGCCTGGAAAATGGCATCCCGTGCGCTGAGCTGGCCGTTGCGCTCAGCTTCCAGCGCAAAATCGACCATCATGATGGCGTTCTTTTTCACGATACCGATCAGCAGCAGGATACCAATCAGGGCAATCAGGCTGAAGGGGGTATCAAACAGTTCCAGCGCCAGCAGCGCGCCCACGCCCGCCGAAGGCAGTGTGGAAAGGATCGTCAGCGGATGCACATAGCTCTCATAGAGGATCCCCAGCACGATATAGACCGCGGCAATCGCCGCCAGCATCAGCCACAGCTGGCTGCTTTGCGACTGCTGAAACACCTGCGCCGTGCCGGCAAAGCTGCCGCGTACGCTGGAAGGCACGCCCAGCGCGGTCATGGTGCGCTCAATCGCGTCAGAGGCCTGTGACAGCGAAACCCCTTCCGGCAGATTGAACGAGATGGTCGAGGCAGCCGACAGCCCTTCATGGTTCACCGACAGTGGGGCATTGGCGGGCTGCCAGTGGGCGAACCACGACAGCGGAATCGCTTTGCCTTCGCTGTTTATCACAAACATCTGTGACAGGGCACTGATATCCTGGGTATAGCGCGGATCCACCTCCATCACCACTTTGTACTGGTTAAGCGGCTGGTAGATGGTGGAGATCTGCCGCTGACCAAAGGCGTTATTTAACAGCGCATTGGCTTCGGAGACATCGATGCCCAGACGGGCCATGCTTTCTCGATCGTAGGTCAGCGCCATCTCGCTGCCTTTATCCTGCTGATCGGAGTTCACATCCGCCAGCTGCGGCAGGGCAGAGAACGCCTGACGGATTTTCGGCTCCCAGGTGCGCAGCGCATTGAGATCGTCCGACAGCAGCGAATACTGGTATCCGGCGTTCGACTCCCGGCCGCCGACGCGCAGATCCTGCACCGCATTCAGATAGAGGCTGGCACCCGGCTCTTTCGCCAGCTTGTCGCGCAGCCGGGCGATAACCGCCTGCGCGTTCTCTTTCCGCTCAGAGAGCGGTTTCAGGGAGATAAACATGGAGCCGCTGTTGGTGCGCATGCCACCGGTAAAGCCCACCACGCTGTCTACCGCCGGGTCGGCTCCGACGATCTCCATGAAATCCTGCAGCTTACTGCGCATCGCCTGAAACGAGATGCTCTGGTCCGCGGAGATAAACCCGGCGAGTCGCCCGGTATCCTGTTCCGGCATAAAGGTTTTCGGGATAGAGACAAACAGCCAGCCGGTCAGGGCAATCGTGGCGAAAAAGAGCAGCAGCACCCAGCGCGCATGATTCAGCACCACGCTTAACGATCGGCCATAGCCCTGCTGAATCGCCATCAGCAGCCGACCTGCACCGCGCCGGCGCGGCTGGCTGCGTGGCGCGTGAGGCTTCAGCAGATACGCGCACATCATCGGCGTCAGGGTGATCGAAATAACCAGCGAGATGGCGATCGCCACCGACAGGGTAATGGCAAATTCAGAGAAGAAACGGCCAATCAGCCCGCCGATCATCAGCAGCGGCAGGAAAACCGCAATCAGCGACAGGCTCATCGACAGCACGGTAAAGCCCACTTCGCGCACGCCCTTCAGCGCGGCGGCCAGCGGTTTCATACCCGCTTCCACATGGCGGGCGATGTTCTCCAGCACCACGATCGCATCGTCCACCACAAAGCCGGTGGCAATGGTCAGCGCCATCAGCGACAGGTTGTTGAGGCTGAAGCCGCACAGGTACATGGCCGCGAAGGTGCCAATCAGCGAGACCGGCACGGCGATGGCGGGAATCAGCGTGGCGCGTCCGGAGCGCAGGAACACGAACACCACCAGAATCACCAGCCCGACGGCGATTAACAGCGACTGCTCCACTTCATGCAACGAAGCGCGGATGGTAGGGGAGCGATCCTGGGCAATCTGCAGGTCGATGGCGGCCGGGATCACCTCATGCAGCAGCGGCATCTCGGCACGGATGCGGTCAACCGTCTCAATGACGTTCGCGTCAGGGGTTTTGCGAATCAACAGCAGCACGGCCGGTTTACCGCGTGACATCCCGGCGTTGCGTACGTCCTGAACCGAATCTTCCACGGTCGCCACATCAGACAGCTTCACCGCCGCGCCGTTTTTATAATGCACGATCAGCGGCTGATACTCGCGGGCGGTCTGCAGCGCGTCATTGGTGCGCAACTGCCAGCGCTGCTGTGAATCATCCACTGCGCCCTGCGGGCGGCGCTGGTTGGCGTCGGAAATGGCGGTACGCACCGCATCCAGCGAGACACCCTGATTAAACAGCGCCTGCGGATTCAGCGCCACGCGCACGGCGGGCAGCGAACTGCCCCCCACGGTAACGTCGCCGACCCCCTGAATCTGCGACAGCTTCTGCGCCAGCTGCGTCGAGGCATAATCGTAGAGCTGACCCGGATTGTAGGTATCCGAGGTCAGCGTCATGATCATAATCGGCGCATCAGAGGGGTTCACTTTGCGGTAAGTCGGACGTGAGGGCATGCCGGTCGGCAGCAGGCTTTGCGCCGCGTTCAGCGCAGCCTGCACGTCGCGTGCGGCACCGTTGATGTCGCGGTCGAAATCGAACACCAGAATGATGCGGGTACTGCCCAGCGAACTCATCGAGGTCATTTCACTGACGCCCGCGATACGTCCCAGCGATCGCTCCAGCGGCGTGGCGACCGACGACGCCATGATCTCGGGTGAGGCCCCCGGCAGCGAGCCGGAGATGACGATCACCGGAAAATCGACCTGCGGCAGCGGGGCAACCGGCAGCAGCCGGAACCCCAGGATCCCGGCCAGCGCGATGGCCAGCGTCAGCAGGGTGGTGGCGACGGGCCGGTGAATAAACAGGGCAAAGAACTTCACTCTGCGGCCTCCGTGCGGCCGAAGCGGCGGCGGGTGGCGTGCGCCAGGCGATCAAACAGCAGGTAGATCACCGGCGTGGTGAACAGCGTCAGCACCTGACTCAGAATCAGGCCGCCGACCATCGCAATCCCCAGCGGATGACGCAGTTCCGCGCCGACGCCGGTGCTGAGCATCAGCGGCAGCGCACCCAGCAGGGCCGCCAGCGTGGTCATCAGAATCGGACGGAAGCGCAGCAGTGAGGCCTGATAGATGGCGTCATAGGGTTTCATCCCCTGTTCACGTTCGGCCGCCAGCGCAAAGTCGATCATCATGATGGCATTCTTTTTCACAATACCGATCAGCAGGATGATGCCGATGATCGCCACAATATCCAGCTCGTTACCGCTGAGCATCAGTGCCAGCAGCGCGCCGACACCGGCCGTGGGCAAGGTGGAGAGGATGGTGATGGGGTGGATAAAGCTCTCATAGAGCACGCCCAGCACGATATACAT
>NZ_PUGA01000066.1:0-12924 GCF_003236725.1 Pantoea sp. ARC270 | reverse complement strand
GCTGCTCCAGAAAGTCGAGCAGGCGGCGCGGCGTGACATTTAACACCCGATCCTCCGGAAAATCCACTTCACGGGCGATGCGCAGGCAGTGTTCGAAATGGCCCAGCGTAAATGCAGTGTGGGAATCGGAGCCAAACGCCAGCCGTCCACCGGCATTATAAGAGACTATCTCACAGGGTGTTCAGGGGAAGGAAATAGCTATGCACTGTCATTCCCTGTGCTCCCCTCTGGCTTTACCAAGGAAATAAGCGGCTCCATACCCCATCAAAACAGAACCAAAAAAGCCGCATAGCTTCAGAGCCAGACTATCAAACAAAAATAGCGAAGCGAGAGCCAGGAAACTCATCGCTGCTGTTATCGTCCCCTCAAGAAGGTGTGCCGAAAATTTACCCAGCCATTTTGCAAATTTCATTATTGATCCTTCGGCACGTCTGCGGGTGACTATTGATATAATCGAGATAAGGCTTTAGCTGGTCTTCAACGACAAAATAGATCATGTCCAGCCCTTGAGGCTGCACTTTCCAGTACATGAAATTGTAGTGATTCTGTAACCTGCGACTGCCTGATGCGGCTTCTTCAATAAGTCCTTGCCATAGAGCAGCGGAGAGAGTGAAGCCAGCACCAAAACGGAACAGAGCTTTATAGGCATAACTGCTGCGGGAGTTTCTTATAATCGCCATTGCGATTGTTTGGGACACAAAAACCTGACCGCCCAGACGCCCCCCTATCCGTCCGGCGCCATAGGCCAACTGTTTGTGGATAGCCTCCCTACTCTGCGCATCAAGCTTCCTGTAAAACTCGATAATTACTGTAGTTACTAATCTGCGTAAAGGTTCTTCATTACGTACAAGTGATTTGACCACCTGATAAAAACGTTCATTTTCACGATCGTTACGCAACTTGCGCTCATACCCTGCTGCGCCAGTGTTTATATATGTCCGTTTAGCCCCATAATACAGGCTCTGCGGAAGCCCCTTTAAGCTGTCCCAGATTCCCTGAGCAATGTTTGATGCGTCCATTCCCTGGCCTTATTTTGTTCAGATATGCTGGATAATATCTGAACATAGGCGTGCTTTTCAAACCAGAGAAAGGTGGCCCGGAAAAGCCCCTATGCGGGGCTGAGTTCCCGACGAAGCAGTTAAAAGTCAGCCAGTTCAGCAATATGTTTGCCGCTGCGCTGCTCCAGAAAGTCGAGCAGGCGGCGCGGCGTGACATTTAACACCCGATCCTCCGGAAAATCCACTTCACGGGCGATGCGCAGGCAGTGTTCGAAATGGCCCAGCGTAAATGCGGTATGGGAATCGGAGCCAAACGCCAGCCGTCCACCGGCGTCGCGCACCGCGGCGGCAATCGCGCGACAGTTAGGTTCACTGCCGGGACGCGAGTGGGTAAAGGAAGAGTTGTTCAGTTCCAGCGCCACGTCATAATGCGCGGCAGCTTCAGCGATAGCCGGGATATCGACCGGGAATTTCGGGTTACCCGGATGGCTGATTATGTGAACCTGTCCGCTGGCCATTGCGGCGATCATCGCGTCAGTGTGCTGTTTTTTGTCGCGCGGCGCATAAACCGGCTCGTGAAAGCCGGCAACGATCAGATCCAGCGCATCAAGCATCGGGCCGGAGCAGTCGATCTCGCCCTGCTGATTTTTAATGTTGGCCTCAATACCGCGCAGAATCGCCACGCCATCGATCACCCGCGGCCAGATGCGCATATTCACAAAATGCCAGTAGTGCGGCGCGTCAGCCATGTCAGGGCCGTGATCGGTAATGGCAAACAGTTTCAGGCCCGTTTGCTTCGCCTGAGCCACATAGTCGTGCAGCGTGCTGTAAGCATGTGTGCTGGCAACAGTGTGCATATGCAGATCTACCGGATACATTCTTCTCTCCTCCTGAGCGGCCCTGACAGGGCCGGTTAGTTAATAGCCGCGCTGTCGATCTACCCTGCCCGGCGGCGTTTCGCCTGCCTGGTCCTGAGTAATGGCGCGGGCGATATAGTCGATCGCTTCGTCGATCAGCGTGACTGCCGCATTATGGGGGGTAATTGTGACGCGCGGATGGGACCAGAGCGGATGCGCTTCAGGAAGCGGCTCCACCTGAAACACATCCAGGGCCGCCGCTTTCAGCTGACCACTCTCCAGTGCTGCCAGCAGATCCGCTTCCACCACCTGCGCACCGCGTGCGATGTTGAGGAGGAACGCGCCGTGCGGCAGCTGCGCTAAAAAGTGCTGGTCGATCAGGTTAATCGTCTCCGGCGTACTCGGCAGCAGGTTGATTAACACCTGCGTCCCCTGCAGGAACGGCTGCAGAGCATCGCGACCGGCGAAGCTGGTGACGCCGTCAATGGTTTTCGGCGAACGGCTCCAGACGCGCAGCGGGAATCCCCAGGGCTTCAGGCCCTCGGCGACGCTCTGCCCCAGCACGCCCGCCCCCAGAATACCGACGGTAAAGGTTTCACGCGCATAGGGAGGCAGCGGCTGCCAGCACGCCTGCTGCTGCTGAAGCCGGTAGTCATCAAAGCGGCGGAACCAGGTCAGGACGCTATGGACAGCATACTCCTGCATCTGGCGCGCCATGCCGGTATCTTCCAGCCGATAGAGCGGCACGCTGTCGGGCAGCATCTCCGGGTGCTGCTCCAGCTGTTTCAGAATCTCATCGACGCCCGCGCCGAGGGCAAAGACGCCGCGCAGGGTGGCCCGTCCCCGCAGCATCTCTGCGGGAGGGGAACGGACCAGCGCATAATCGGCCGGCCCCTCATCGCCTGGCTGCCAGGCACGCACCCGCGTCTGTGGCAGACGCTGTTGTAAACCCCTAATCCAGGCCGTTGCAGACTGCGACGGGTGATACCAGATGATCTCCATCCTGCTCTCCTTTTTTTCTTTCAGCGTCAGGGAAAATCCCGGTCAGCGCAAGAAAAAACCCGCGTCGGGCAGGGCTTTTTACCCTAAAAATAATTCCCGTGGCTTCACATTTCCGGCTCGCTTCAGGGTGAAGTGTCAGGATACGGTCTAAAGTTGGTCCTGTGGTCAATGCGTTACGCGCGGCCGCATTTCGGACAAGGAGAAAAACCGATGACAAAAATTGAGGTAAACGCCGCCCCACGGCGTCAGCGTTATGCGCCCTTTCTGCTCACTCTGCTGCTGAGCGTACCCGCCTTCACTGCTCATGCCGACGATCACAGCCGCATGCTGGATAATCAGCCGCAGCCGCCAGACGTTCGTCTGGGGCCGCTGTTTAATGCCGTGCAACAGGCGAAGTTCTACCCGGACCAGAAAACCTTTGCCGATGCGGTGCCGAAATTTGATCCCGCGTCGATACTTGCCGACTGGCAGATGCAGAAGAAACAGCGCAATTTCGATCTGAAGCGTTTTGTTGATGCCAACTTTACCCTGCCCGCCGCCGGCGACAAATATGTGCCGCCAGCCGGGCAAAACCTGCGTGACCACATTGATGGCCTGTGGCCGGTGCTGACGCGCACCACCAGCAGCGCCGGACAATATGACTCGCTGCTGCCGCTTCCCAAGCCCTATGTGGTGCCGGGTGGTCGCTTCCGCGAGATCTATTACTGGGACAGCTACTTCACCATGCTGGGACTGGCCGAGAGCGGACACTGGGATAAAGTGCAGGATATGGTGGATAACTTCGCCTCGCTGCTTGACCGCTACGGTCACATTCCCAACGGCAACCGCAGCTACTATCTGAGCCGCTCGCAGCCGCCATTCTTCAGCCTGATGGTCGATCTGCTGGCGACGCATGACCAGGGCAAAGCGTACAGCCACTACCTGCCTGAACTGCAGAAAGAGTATGACTACTGGATGGCGGATAGCGACAAAGTGGCGGCGGGCGCGGCCAGCAAGCGGGTGATTAAGCTGGCGGATGGCACGCTGCTTAACCGCTACTGGGATGCCCGTGACGTGCCGCGCACCGAATCCTGGATGGATGATATCGCCACCGCGCAGAAAGCGCCGCAGCGCAATAAAGCGGAACTCTACCGCGAGCTGCGCTCCGGGGCAGCGTCGGGCTGGGATTTCAGTTCACGCTGGTTTACCGATGCGCATAATCTCTCCACCATCCGCACGACACAGCTGGCCCCGGTTGACCTCAACAGCCTGCTGTTCCATCTGGAGCAGACGCTCTCTAAAGGGTACCAGATGAACAAACAGAGCGATCTGGCGAAGCAGTATGCCGATCGCGCAGAGAAGCGCCAGGCGGCGATTAACCGCTATCTGTGGGACAGTAAACAGAACTGGTATGCCGACTATGACTGGCAGAAAAAGCAGGTTCATCCGCAGCTGACCGCGGCCACACTGTTCCCGCTCTATCTGCAGGTCGCCAGCGATAAGCAGGCGGAAAGTACCGCCAGCGCGGTAGAGAAACAGCTGCTGAAGCCAGGCGGGCTGGTCACGACTACCGTGAACAACGGTCAGCAGTGGGACGCCCCTAACGGCTGGGCACCGCTGCAGTGGGTTGCAGTGGAAGGACTGGAGCATTACAACCAGCCAGAACTGGCTAAAAAGGTGGGATTACGCTTCCTGCAAAATGTCCAGAGCACCTATGACCGTGAGCATAAGCTGGTCGAGAAATATGTCGTTGAAGGCAAAAATCTCGGCGGCGGCGGCGGCGGTGAGTACCCGCTGCAGGATGGCTTCGGCTGGACAAATGGCGTGACGCTGAAACTGCTGGATAAGTACTGCCCGAAAGATAAAACCTGTAACAGCGCCCACGATATTCCTCAGGCGTCAGCCTCTCAGCCCTGATTAGTCTCTGAATACCTCTGGCCTGGCCGGAGGTATTCTTTCCTTACTTCAGCGAATTTTACTTGACGTTCTCTCATCCACAGGCAAAATTGCAGCGTTTTTACAAAAGGTAATAATTCTCATTATGATAATGAGATTATGTATCAACAAACTGACTACACCTGCCTGAACCTTTGTTAAGAAAGGAATTTCGATGAAACTGTCATTGCCGCTGAAAGGTTATGTTCCCCTCTGCACTCTGGTGCTGGCCGCGCCTGCCCTGAGTTACGCTGCCGATATGGTCGTGACTGCGCAGCCGCAGGAAGATGCGACCTCTCCCACCCAGGGCTATCTGGCAACCACCAGCCAGGGCGCAACCAAAAGCGATCGGCCGCTGGTGACCACACCGCAGTCAATTTCGGTTGTGACCCGTCAGCAGATCCAGGACCAGGGGGCACTGACCCTGAATCAGGCGCTGGGCTACAGCTCCGGTGTCTTTACTAACTTTGGCGGTGCCGCCACCCGTTACGACACCATCGCGCTGCGCGGCTTCCACGGCGGCGATGTCGATAACACCTTCCTCGACGGCATGCGGCTGATGAGCGACGGCGGCAGTTTCAACATTCTGCAGGTGGATAACGCCTTCCTTGAGCGCGTCGACGTGATCAAAGGCCCCTCTTCGGCCCTTTACGGCCAGACGGTGCCTGGCGGGCTGGTAAACCTGGTCACTAAGCGTCCTCAGTTCGCGGAAGAGGGTCACATTCAGCTGCAGGCGGGAAGCAATGCCACCACCGGCACAATGTTCGACTACACCAACGCCATCAACGACCAGTGGGCGTACCGTCTGACCGGCGTGACCCGCAACAGCGACACCCAGTACGATCACACCCGCGAAGAGAAATATGCGCTGATGCCGCAGCTGATGTGGCAGCCGGATGAAGATACCCATCTGATCCTGAAAGCCTATCTGCAGAAAGATCCCTCTGGCGGCTATCACGGCTCCGTCCCGGGTGACGGCAGCATCACCGAACACAACGGCTATAAGCTGAGCAAAGGATTCTATGAGGGCAACAGCGACCTCGACCAGTTCAAACGCCGCGAGCAGATCTACAGCTTCGACTTCGCTCATCGCTTTAATGACGTCTGGTCCTTCTCCTCAACAGGCAGCTACAGCCACTCGAATGTCGATCTCGATCAGGTCTATCAGATTGGCTGGGATAAAAATAATCCCGATCTGCTGAACCGCTACTATTCAGGTGAGCGCTCTTCTCTGGCGGCATGGGCTACCGATAACCGTTTACAGGCGGAGTTTGCCACCGGTGAACTGGAGCATCGCGTGACGCTGGGTGCTGAATATCACCGCTACAAAAATGAGATCTCCGCGGCAGGCGGCTCGGCTTCACAGCTGAATGCCCTGACCGGCGAGCAGGTCGGTGACATGCCAGCCTATACCTGGGCGGATAAAACCCGTCGTTACTACCAGACCGGCCTCTATCTGCAGGATGAGATGAAGCTGGACCGCTGGCATCTGGATCTTTCTGGCCGGTACGATCGCATCGTCGCGAATAACAGCGGCAGCGATCGCCGTCAGGATGATCACATCAGCGGGCGCGCCGCCCTGCTCTATGCCTTCGATAACGGCATCTCACCCTATGTCAGCTGGAGCCAGGCGATTACGCCCACCGCCCTCACCGACCGCAACAATAATCTGCTGAAACCGACCACGTCAGAACAGTATGAGGCCGGGGTGAAATATCAGCCGGTTGGCACACGCGATCTCTATACCGCTGCGATTTATGATCTGACGCAGAAAGATGTGGCGAACCGCGACGTGCTGACGGCGACCTATACGCCATCGGGCAAAGTTCATTCCCAGGGTATTGAGCTGGAGGCGCGTAATCAGCTCACCTCACGCCTGAGCACAGTGGCGAGCTATACCCTGAATCATCTGCGCTACAAGGATTCGGTAGATGGTAATGATGGTCACACGCCTTACGTGGCGCCAAACAGCATGGCGTCTCTCTGGGGCCACTATCAGTTTGATTACGGTCTGAGTGCCGGCGCGGGCGTGCGCTACATCGGCAAGCAGTGGGCGGACAACGAGAACACCACTCGTCTGCCGTCGGTCACGCTGTTTGATGCCTCCGTTCGCGCCGATCTCGGTGTCTGGAATAACAGCTTGAAAGGAGCCTGGGTGCAGGTTAACGCGAATAACCTGACCGATCGCACCTATGTGGCCGCCTGTTACGGCACCGGCTACTGCTACCGTGGCGCTGAACGCAGCGTGATGGCGACCGTCGGTTACGACTTCTGATAAGAGCCTTCGTGATGCAACCCTCCGGCCAGCCCGGAGGGTTTTCTCCTCTGATAACCCGCCTTTTTCAGCCTCTTTCAATCCGCTCAGAATTATCTTTCTCTGCCTGCAGACCTTTCCCTCCCGAACGTTCCTGAAATCCGCCCGGCCTTTTTTCTGCCGCTTCGCTCACAGATAGAACTATGGCCGAAATGGTGCGATGACACGCAGGCGGCCCTGACGTATAAAACAGAGGGTCCGGCGTTGAAAAGGAGTCTCTGACATGAACCCCTATGAACAACATTACAGGCAGCTTCTGGCAAACGGCGCGGTGGCCTGGGCAGGAGAAGGTTATCTCAGAGCCAAAAAACAGCAGGAAGAAATCTTTCAGTGGCTCCGTACTCACCACTATTTACCGGAGCCTGGCGCACCGGTACTGGAGATGGGATGTGGTAATGGCGCCATGGCCGCGCAGTCTCTCGCTGAGCAGGGATATTCAGTCTGGGGGGTAGACTGGTCAGAGACCGCGATAGAGTGGGCCGAAAAGCGTTTTCAGCAAGCCGGACTCACCGCGACATTTCTTGTCGGCAATGTCTGTCATATCGATCGCTGCCAGGCGGCAACATTTGAGCTCATTATTGACGGCAGCTGCTTACACTGCCTGATCGACGACGATCGGCAGCGCTTCTTTGCCGAGGTAAGAAGGCTGCTCAGCCCGGAGGGACGCTTTGTGATCGGTTCAATGTGCGGCACACCTCGTCATTCAGCAGACATTGCGGCCTATGATCCCTGCAGCCACCATTTATGGAAAGCCGGCAAGCCCTGGCGGACCCTGAAGCCGCTCCCTGATTTACGGCGTGAAGTCGAGAGTGCGCATTTCACTGTGGAGGCAGTCAGCGTTAATGAAAATGCATGGTGGGATCACGCTACAATAGTCTGTTCGCAGCAAAAGAGGCTCACAGCATGACGGACGAGGGCGCTAAAAAGCGATCCGGTCTGAGTCATAAAAAAGGGGACGAATCGCTTCGTCCCCTTTTTTGTTTAAACCGTTACGGTCAACTGCGTACCTTGCGGTAGATAAACAGCACCACGATGGCACCGATCACTGCGACCACAAAGCTTCCGAAGTTAAACCCATCGACGCGGCCGAAGCCAAACAGCGTACTGATCCAGCCCCCGACCACAGCACCGATAATACCCAGCACCACCGTCAGAATGAAACCGCCACCGTCTTTACCCGGCATAATCCACTTCGCCAGAATACCCGCGATCAAGCCAAAGACGATCCAGGAAATAATACCCATCTGTTGCTCCTTCCTTTTTTGATTACATCGTGAACGCCTGATTAATCAAGCGGTTTACTGCGCTAAGTATAGCGAGCTTTTCGGAAAGTGCCTGCCTGCCCTCACGATTTTTTCGGCGTACTCTGTCTAAAGCTTTTTTCCGCTGCGCCGATAACCGTAATGAGGTAGTCAGAACGTAAAAATAATAAAACCCCTTGTGGAGCAGGATGTGAAAGAAGCCGACCAGGAACAATATTTAAAACGTGGCACGCTGGCGGTTCTGGGCGTAATGAAAGATCTGCTGCGACTGCAGACACCATTACTGGTACGTTTCCCGCGCGGGCAGTTTATCAGCCGGATGCTGGCTGCCGACGCAGACCGCCTGCTGTTTGACCTCGGCAGTAATAATCTGGATAACGACTACGCCCTGACCAGCGACGATCTCAGCATCACGGCGGAAACCTACGGCGCAAAGGTTGAGTTCAGTCTCGCCTCGCTGGAGAAGGTCGATTTTGACGGCCTGCCCGCCTTCAGCGCGCCGCTGCCCGAGCTGGTGTGGCAGATTCAGCGACGGGAATTTTTCCGGGTCACTGCCCCGCTGGCGCCGGAGTTCTGGTGCCATACCGTGTGGCCGGATGGCCGGAAAACGCGTCTGCGCCTGCAGGATCTGTCGCTGGGCGGGATCGGTGTGCTGGTGGACGAGGCACTGCCGGAAGGATTGCAGAATGGCGACAGTTTCAATCAGTTTCGCGTGGAGCTGGGTGAGTATGGTCATTTTGAGGTGCCGGTTAAGCTGCTGCACATCGGCGAACGCACTGTCGTGACGCATAAAAATGAAACCCGCGTGACGCCCCGTCTCAGCTTCCGGTTTGCCACGCTGAACCCAACGCAGGAGCGACAGCTTCAGCAGATTATCTTCTCCCTTGAGCGACTGGCGCGCGATAAATCGACCCGATTCCAGTAACCGCTTTCCGGATGCGTGCCCCCAGAGGGCCGCATCCAGGCTATGCTTCCTGCTTGATTTCTTTTAAACCGGAACCCAGCAAGGAGACCTTCCCCAATGGAAAACTGGCTCTCATCACGTCATTTTCACTCCCTCTTTTTTAACCAGACGTTCTGGCTCAACAGCGCTATCGTGGTGGTCGCCACCCTGGTGATCTACTGGGTGTTGCGCACCCTGATTCGCTTTATCTCCAACCGGATTGCCCTTTACAGCGAACACCGTCACGTTCGTGTCACGGCGATCCTGGTGGAGATCCTGCGAAGCACCAGCCAGACCCTGCTGCTGATCTTTTCGCTGCTGATCGCCCTGAAATTTGTCGATCTGCCCGCCTCATGGAGCGCCACCATTGCCCACGGCTGGTTCCTGGCGCTGATTGTGCAACTTGCCCTGTGGATCGACAGCGGCATCCGGCTGTGGCTGAAGAGCCTGATGCGCGATCCGCTGCACGTGCGTAATCCGGTGACCACGGTGATCCTCGGGATTCTGCTGCGGGTCGTGGTCTGGATCATGATGTTCCTCGCCATTCTGTCGAACATGGGTATCAATATTACCGCACTGGTCGCCAGCCTCGGGGTCGGCGGTATCGCCATTGCACTGGCCATTCAGACCGTGCTGAGCGATGTGTTTGCGTCACTGGCGATTGGTTTTGATAAGCCTTTTGAGCATGGCGATTTTATTGTCTTTGGCGACATTGCCGGTTCCATCGAGCATATCGGCCTGAAAACGACCCGGCTGCGCAGCCTGAGCGGAGAGCAAATCGTCTGCTCAAACACCATTCTGTTGCAGCAGACCATTCACAACTACAAGCGTATGCAGCAGCGCCGCATCGTCTTTAAGTTTGGCATCAGCTACGCCACCCCGTCGGAGCAGGTTCGGGAGATCAGCCCGCTGGTTAAGGCGATCATCGAGGGTGTGGAGACCACGCGTTTTGACCGCGCCCACTTCCTGGCGTTTGAGGATTCGAAGCTGACGTTTGAAGTGGTCTATTACGTGCTGGATGCGGATTACAACAAATATATGGATATTCAGCAGGAGATTAACCTGCAGCTGATGGCGGCCTTGGAAGCGCGCAATATTCGCTTCGCCTTCCCGATCCGTCAGGTCGAGTTCAGCGGCGGCAATCTGCCGCCGGTGGATCTGGTTGCCGTGGAGAATGATAAGGGCGAGGTTCGTCAAATGGCGCGCTGAAGTGTTGCCTGGCCTCAGGGGGTTTCAGGCCAGGCAAACCGTCACGCCGCTGCGCGGGATCGCGCTTAACGCGGCTGAAAACGGCAGCGGGCAACAGCGTCGAGCCAGCCTTTGTAATTTTCCTGCATAGCGCGCGCGCGCGCGTCACGGGGCAGGATAACGCTGCCCCCCTGCAGCGCCTGCATATCACTGCCCTGCTGCCACCATCCCAGCACTTTGCCGGCCAGTAACGCTGCGCCCAGGGCGGAGACTTCGGCGGTGGGCACCCGGTAGAGCGGGCGCTGTAACACATCGGCCTGTAGCTGCATCAGCCAGCTGTTTTCCGTGGCGCTGCCATCCACACACAGCGCCGGAAGCTGCTGACCGCTCGCCTGCTCCATCGCAAAAAAGACATCGGCGATTTGCCAGACGATCGACTCCAGCGCCACCCGCGCCAGCACCGCGGGGGTGGCGGCATCCGTCAATCCGCACACCATGCCGCGCGCCTGTAAATCCCACCAGGGCGCGCCCAGTCCTGAGAGCGCCGGGACGAAGTAGATGCCCTGATTGTCATCGCAGCCCTGCGCCAGTGCGGTCAGTTCACGTGGGTCCTGCACGCCGAGCAGCTTACCCAGCCAGGCCGCGCCTGAGCCGGTGTGGGTAATATTGCCTTCAAAGGCATAACGCAGCGTACCGTCGTGCCAGGCCACGGTAGTGCTGAGGCCATTTTCGGTCAGTAACGGCGTCGCCATGGACATCATCAGGGACGAGCCGGTGCCGTAAGTGGCTTTTACGACTTCAGCGTCTCCGCGTCGCTGCGCCTGCAGGGCGGCATGCGAATCGCCGATGCGCGCCAGAATGGGGGTGCCCGGCGCTAAGCCGGGAATGGTGTTCACCGCCACCACACCCTGCTCACTGGCAGAGGCGATGATGCGTGGCAGCGCGGCTCGCGGCAACTGAAACAGCGTCAGCAGCTCGTCGTCCCAGTCGTTCAGGTGCAGGCTGTAGAGCTGCGTACGGGCGGCATTAGCATGATCGGTCACAAAGCATTCGCCCGCGCTGAGCTGCCAGCTGAGCCAGCAATCAACCGTGCCGATGCAGAGCTCGCCGGCTGCGGCCCGTGCCGCGCCATCGGGGATGGCAGCCAGCATCCCGGTCAGCTTCGCCGCCGGAAACATCGGATCGACGGCCAGCCCGGTCAGGCCGCTGATCCGGGGGGCTTTGCCTGCCTGGTGCAGATCGCGACAGAACGACTCAGAACGGCGATCCTGCCAGCTTACCAGCGGCGTCAGTGGCTGCCCGTCGCGCCGCTGCCAGATCAGCACCGATTCCCGCTGATTACTGATCGCGACGGCGGCGACAGGCGCGCCCCCGCATGCCGCCAGACACCGGGTGATCGCCTCCCTCACCGCCTGCCAGATTGCCATCGGGTCCTGCTCAGCCAGCCCCGGCTGGGGATGGTGCAGGGTTAAACTCTGGCTGCCACGCGCCACCACCCGCCCGGCACGATCAACCGCTATCGCCTTGGCATTGGTCGTGCCTTCATCGATTGCCAGAATCAGAGGTCCCGCCATGTTCACACTCCTGCGCAGATGCGCGCTGCACTCTTCACCACGCTGCTGGCGTCAATGCCATGACGGGCACGCGTGGCGGCCCGATCGCCGGCAATCGCATACTCACCATCAGCAATACCGAGCCGGACCAGCGGAATACTGCAGCCGCCTTCTGCCAGCACTTCCGCGACCAGGCTGCCGACACCGCCATTGACGTTATGCTCCTCCACGGTCACGACCGCCGGATAGTGATTTAACAGGTTGCGCAGCTGTTGGGTATCACAGGGTCGAATCGATGGAACCGCGATCACGCCCGCTGAAATACCCTGCTCAGCCAGTTGCGCAGCGGCGTGAACCACCTCATGAACTGTGGATCCCATCGCCACCAGGGCGATGTCGCGGCCTTCACGTAACAGGTCGATCGCGCCGGGTCTGAAGCGGTAGGTGTCATCATGCAGCTGCGGCAGATCTTTTCCATCAAGGCGGATATAGACCGGGCCGACGTGCTCCAGGGCGTAATCAATAATCTGACGACACTCCAGCGGACAGGACGGTGCGTAGATCTCGATGTTGCCAAAGCCGCGCATCACGGCGATATCGTCAATGCTGTGATGGGTGCTGGCTAACGGGCCATAACTGGCACCGGCATTCAGCCCGAACAGTTTGACGTTGGTGTTGTTGTAGCAGACGTCGACTTTTACCTGCTCATTGGCGCGTGAAACCAGAAACGGCGCGGCGTTGCAGGTCACGGCGATTTTGCCGCCCAGCGCCAGGCCTGCTGCCGTTCCCACCAGCGTCTGCTCCGCGATGCCGACGTTAATCAGCCGGTCGGGAAACGCCTTGATAAAAGGCGCGATTTTGGCGGTGGAGGTGGAGTCCGCGACCACCGGTAC
>NZ_PUGA01000065.1:0-9390 GCF_003236725.1 Pantoea sp. ARC270 | reverse complement strand
GCAGTGGCATGAGGTTGAGGCGACGCTGGCACAGCGTTCAGCCGGCAGTGGCAACGTCAGCGTCAGGGCGCAGGAGCTGCGTGGTGAGCTGTCGATGGCACCACAATCCCCGTGGCAGGTGAATCTGGATTACCTTTATTACAATCCGCAGTGGAACAGCGAGACGACCAGAGGCAGCAAAGCGAGCACTCAGCAGGCCAGTAATATTAATTTCAGTCGGTGGCCGGCTCTGCAACTGCGCTGTAAAGAGTGCTGGGTACTGGGGCAGAAATATGGTCAGGTCTCTGCGATGCTGCAACCCAAAGGGGATACGTTAGCGCTTACTAACGGCAAGGTGGATACCGGCAGTTCACAGCTGAAAATCAGCGGGGAGTGGGTAAATCGCCCGAACGACCCGCGCACCTCGCTGAAGGGCACGCTGAAAGGTCCTAATATCAATAATGCGACCAACTGGTTTGGTGTGAATACGCCGCTGCGTGATGCGCCATTCGACATTGCCTATGACCTGCACTGGCGGTCGGCGCCGTGGCAGCCCTCCGCAGAGACGCTGAGTGGCACCCTGAAAACACACTTTGGTAAAGGCCAGATTGCGGATGTGGACACCGGCACGGCTGGCAAGATCCTGCGACTGGTGAGCTTTGATGCATTGCTGCGCAAGCTGCGCTTCGATTTCAGCGACACCTTTACCAACGCGTTCTACTTCGATTCGATTAATGGCACGGCCTGGATCGAGAATGGCGTGATGCGCACCGATAATCTGCTGGTGGATGGGCTGGAAGCTGACATCGCTATGCAGGGCAATCTCGACCTGGTGAAGCGTCAGATCGATATGGAAGCGGTGGTGGCGCCGGAGATCTCCGCCTCGGTGGGTGTCGCGACCGCCTTCGCGATTAACCCGGTGGTGGGCGCGGCGGTTTTCGCCGCCAGTAAGGTGCTGGCTCCCTTGTGGAACAGGATATCGTTGCTGCGTTATCACATCAGCGGGCCGCTGGATAAACCGGAAATTAATGAAGTGCTGCGTAAACCGCGTGAAACAGACAACAAGTGAATTTGACGCCGTACCGGAATTACCGCAGGCTATGATTATCTGAGCACATAATGAGTGAGAAACGATGACTCTGAACCTGGTAAGTGAGCAGTTACTGACTGCTAACGGCATTAATCAGCAGGACCTATTTTCCCTGTTAGGGCAGCTTTCAGAACGTCGTCTGGATTATGCCGATCTCTATTTTCAGTCCAGCTTCCACGAATCCTGGGTGCTGGAAGACAAAATCATTAAAGATGGCTCTTACCATATCGACCAGGGCGTGGGCGTTCGCGCGGTCAGCGGTGAAAAAACCGGCTTCGCTTATGCAGATCAGATTACACTGAATGCGCTGCGTCTCTCCTCTGACGCCGCTCGCAGCATTGTCCGTGAACAGGGCAACGGCAAGGCACATACGCTTTCTGCCGTCATGAACCGTTCGCTTTACCCGGCGGTCGATCCGCTAAACAGCCTGACGCGTGAAGAGAAAATTGCGCTGCTGCATCGCGTTGACCAGGTGGCCCGTGCGGCGGATCCGCGCGTGCAGGAGGTCAATGCCAGTCTGACCGGCGTTTACGAGCAGGTGCTGGTGGCTGCGACGGATGGCACGCTGGCGGCGGATGTCCGTCCGCTGGTGCGTCTCTCTGTCAGCGTACAGGTGGAAGATCAGGGTAAACGTGAGCGCGGCGCCAGCGGCGGCGGTGCACGCACCGGTTATGCGTTTTTCCTGGCCGATGAGAATGGCGAAGTGCGTGCGGACGCCTGGGCGCGTGAAGCCGTTCGCATGGCGCTGGTTAATCTCTCTGCCGTGGCGGCCCCGGCGGGCGCATTGCCGGTGGTACTGGGCGCGGGCTGGCCTGGCGTGCTGCTGCATGAAGCGGTGGGGCACGGTCTGGAAGGCGACTTCAATCGCCGTGGCACCTCCGTATTCAGCGGTAAAATCGGTCAGCAGGTCGCGTCAGAACTCTGCACCGTGGTGGATGACGGCACCCTTGAAGGGCTGCGGGGTTCACTGGCGGTCGATGACGAAGGCGTGCCGGGTCAGTACAACATGCTGATTGAGAATGGCGTGCTGAAAGGCTACATGCAGGACAAGCTGAATGCGCGACTGATGGGCGTCAGCCCGACCGGTAACGGTCGCCGCGAATCCTATGCGCATCTGCCCATGCCGCGTATGACCAACACCTATATGCTGGCCGGCAAATCAACGCCGCAGGACATCATCGAAAGCGTTGAATATGGCATCTATGCGCCCAACTTTGGTGGCGGCCAGGTGGATATCACCTCCGGCAAGTTTGTCTTCTCCACTTCAGAGGCCTATCTGATTGAGAAGGGCAAGATCACCAAACCGGTTAAAGGTGCAACCCTGATCGGCTCCGGTATTGAAGCGATGCAGCAGATCTCGATGGTCGGTAATGACCTGGCGCTGGATAAAGGCGTGGGCGTCTGCGGCAAAGAGGGGCAGAGCCTGCCGGTCGGTGTGGGTCAGCCAACGCTGAAGCTGGACAAACTCACCATCGGCGGCACCGCCTGATGTGACCCCGACAACCCGCCCGCTGGCGGGTTGTCAGCTTTTGCGGTGCAGCTGATACTGTTCCGCAACCTGCTCAAAATAGCCGGTCAGATAGTCGATACAGACCTGTACCTTGAGCGGCAACTTATCCTTCTCGGTATAGAGCGCATAGACCGGTCGCGGATCGGACTGATATTGCGGAAAGAGAATATCGACCTCACCTGCGGTGATCTCATCAATCACCCACATCATCGGCACATAGGCGATGCCGTTACCGGACTTCAGCCAGCGTAGCAGCGTCAGCGAATCATTGGTGACAAACCGTCCCTGCGGGGCCAGCCGGGTGACGATGCCTTCTGGCGCAATCAGCTCGAAGTTGTTGTCGGGCCGAACGCTGTATTCCAGCCAGGAAAAGTTATCGATATCCCCCGGTTTCTCCGGCGTGCCATGCTGCGCCAGATAGCTCCTGGCGGCGCACACCACCATCGGCATCGCGCCAAGGCGACGTGAAAACAGGCTGGAATCTTTTAAGGCCCCGACCCGAATCACCAGGTCCAGACCGTCCGCGATCAGGTCCGGAGCGGGGACGCCGGTCACCAGGTTTACGCTCAGCCCCGGATAGTCGCGCAGCATATCGCTGGTCATGCCCGCTAACACGTTCTGTGCCATGGTCGAGGAGCTGCCGATACGCAGCACCCCAATGGGTGTGTTGTTAAACGCATAAAGCTGTTCATGCACCTGCGTCGCTTCCGCCAGCATACGGCGGCAGCCCTGATAGTAGATTTTGCCCGCTTCGGTGAGCCCGATACTGCGGGTACTGCGATTCAGCAGCTTAACCTGCAACGTATCTTCCAGCTTCGCGACAATCTGGCTGATTGAGGAGACACTCAGATGAAGCTGACGCGCCGCAGCGGTAAACGAACCAAGTTCGACCACTTTGGCGAAGACAGACATGCCCTTCAGTCGTTCCATTATTTACTCTGGCTTAAAAGTGATTTAGATCACATTCTGTAGAAAACTTATAGTCAGGCGCGTTATTATAAGCGCGCCGGGGTATCTCCCGGTGACTCTTCATTGCCTGATGCCCTGTGATGATACGCTATTATTAAGCCAGCTGCGGTTTGTATCGCGCTGTCAGCTGGGTTTGCTGTGACAGCTGAAAAGGCAAAGGAGACTCCCGGCAAGGTTGAACTAAGGATTTCTGATGAGTGTGCTTCCGGTATTTGTCATGTTTGGGCTCTCGTTTCCGCCCGTATTCATCGAACTTATTCTCTCACTGATGCTGTTCTGGTTAGTGAAACGTGTGCTGACGCCGAGCGGTATTTATGATCTTGTCTGGCATCCGGCACTTTTTAATACAGCGCTTTACTGCTGTGTGTTTTACCTTGTCTCCCGTTTATTAGTCTGAGGTTTAAGTGAAAGCACTCATAAGAAAAATCGCGCGTTACGCGATTACACTCCTGCTGGTTATCATTGCTGTGGTTATCATCTTCCGTGCCTGGGTGTTCTATACCGAATCCCCCTGGACGCGTGATGCGCGCTTCGCGGCAGACGTAGTGGCGATCTCACCTGACGTGACCGGCCTGATTACCGACGTTCCGGTGCACGACAACCAGCTGGTGAAGAAGGGCGACACGCTGTTTGTGGTTGACCGTCCACGCTATCAAAAGGCGCTCGAGCAGGCTCAGGCAGACGTGGAATATTACCAGGCGCTGGTGAGTGAGAAGCGGCGCGAAGCTGGCCGCCGTAACCAGCTCGGCACCTCGGCGATGTCGCGCGAGGCGATTGAGCAGTCCAACAACGATCTGCAGACCAGCGAACATCAGCTGGCGAAATCGGTGGCGACACGCGATCTGGCGAAGATCGATCTGGAGCGCACCACCGTGAAAGCGCCCTCAGATGGCTGGGTCACCAACCTGAATGTCTATCAGGGCGAGTTCATTACCCGCGGCTCTGTGGCGGTCGCCCTGGTGCAGCAGCACTCCTACTATGTGCTGGCCTATCTGGAAGAGACCAAGCTGCATGGCGTAGAGAAGGGCTTCCGTGCGGAAGTGACGCCACTTGGCAGCAACATTGTGCTGCGGGGGACCGTAGATAGTGTGGCGGCCGGTGTCACAAACAGCAGCAGCTCGGTTGACAGTAAAGGCATGGCAACGGTCGATTCCAACCTGGAGTGGGTCCGTCTGGCGCAGCGTGTTCCGGTGCGCATCCGTCTGGATCAGCAGCCCGGCAACCGCTTCCCGGCCGGGACAACGGCGACCGTGGTCATTACCGGTCAGGCCGATCGTCAGCCTGAGCAGGTTTCACCGATGGTCCGCCTGTTTAATCGCCTGCGTGAGTTTGGTTAAGAGGGCGATATGATTGAGTTCCTGCGGTTCCCGGTAAAGCTGACCTTTGCGCTGGTGTTAGCGCTGATGGTCGGCTTTCACTTCAACCTCGAAACGCCGCGCTGGGCGGTGATGACTGCCGGTATTGTGGCGGGCGGCACCGCGTTTGCAGCGGGGGGCGATCCCTATTCGGGGGCGCTTCGCTATCGTGGCGTTTTGCGTATTATCGGGACCTTTATCGGCTGTATCGCCGCGCTGACCATCATGATTGCCACCGTTCGTGCGCCGGTTGTGATGCTGCTGCTGTGCTGCATCTGGGCAGGGCTCTGCGTCTGGCTCTCTTCGCTGATCAAAGTTGAAAACTCTTACGCACTGGGACTGGCGGGCTACACCGCGCTGATTATCGTGGTGACCGCTGACGCCAGCGGCGGTCTGACCCTGGTGCCGCAATATGCGGTCGAGCGCTGCAGTGAAATCGTGCTCGGCATTCTGTGTGCCATTCTGGCCGACATGATCTTCTCACCACGCTCGATCAAAAAAGTGATCGATGCGGAGGTCGACTCGCTACTGGTGGCGCACTATCAGCTGCTGCAGCTCTGCGTCGCCCACGGTGACAAAGAGGAGGTCGATAAAGCCTGGAGCGCGCTGGTCCGGCGCACCACCGCCCTTAACAGCATGCGCAGCCAGCTGATGATGGAGTCGTCACGCTGGAAGAACAGTAACCGCCGGCTGCAGATGCTTAATACCCTGTCGCTGACCCTGATTACGCAGGCAGCCGAAACCTTTCTGATCCAGAATTCGCGTCCGGACTACATCCCCCCTCAGTATCGCCTGATGATTGAAAAGCCCGCCACGACGGTTGATGAGGTGCACAAGCGGATGAAGGTGATGCGGCGGGTTATGGGGGCCAGAGACAAAACGGCCCCGGTGACGCTGAGCAGCTGGGTGGGTGCCGCGACGGAATATCTGCTGCTGCTGAAAGGCATCCGAAGTAACAGCCGGATCACGTCGCTGGAGGAGGAGATCCTGCAGCGCGAGGTGGTGATTCAGGCGCGCTCCGCCGAAACACACCATGCGATGATCAACGGTATCCGCACCTTTGTGGCGACCGCGCTGGGCTCTCTGTTCTGGCTCTATACCGGCTGGACGTCGGGCAGTGGCTGTATGGTCATGCTGGCGGTTATCACTGCGCTGGCGATGCGGATGCCTAATCCACTGATGATGGCAAAAGATTTTCTCTACGGCATGACGGTTGCGGTGCCGCTGGGCGCGCTCTACTTTATGTATGTGCTCCCCTCGACCCAGCAGAGCGCGCTGCTGCTCTGCATCGCCATCGGCCTGCTGGGCTTTATCGGAGGCATCTTCATTCAGCGGCGTCAGCTCGGCACGCTGGGGGCGCTGATCGGCACGCTTAACGTGCTGGTTCTCGATAATCCGATGCAGTTCCACATCAACGTTTTTCTCGACAATGTGCTCGGCCAGGTCATCGGCTGCTTTGTGGCGATGATGGTTATTCTGCTGATTCGAGACAAATCGAAGGCCCGCACCGGCCGTAAGCTGCTGAACCGCTTTATGTATGCGGCGGTTTCGGCCATGACGACTAACCAGGCGCGTCGGCGTGAAAATCATCTGCCGGCCCTCTATCAGCAACTGTTTCTGCTGCTGAACCTGTTTCCGGGCGATATCAATAAATACCGTATTGCCCTGACGCTGATCATCGGTCATCAGCGTCTGCGTGACGCAGACATTCCGATCAACGCGGATCTCTCTGCTTATCACCGGCAGCTGCGCTATACAGCTGACCGGGTCATCTCTGCCAGCAGCGATGACAAGCGGCGCTACTATTTTGAACGCCTGCTGAAAGAGCTGGATCTCTATCAGGAGAAACTGGTCCATTACGAGGCGCCTGTCAGCGTTACGGAACCGGTAAAACGCCTGGCCTTGATGCTGGATAAGTACCAGAACACGCTCATCCAAATCTGAATCTGGCCGCTGCGATCGGCAGCGGCCTGCGCAATCCCCGCCCGTCACAAAACCTGTCGCTTTTGCCAACTATACTCTTCAGACGGAAGCGTAAAACTGACAGGAGCGAATCAATGACATCACTGCAACAGAGCGAGCTGTTTCAGACCGGCTATCTGGCAGACGGCCAGTGGCACCCGGCGGCATCCACCTTTGATGTAATCAATCCGGCAACCGGCGAGGTCATTGCACAGGTCGCCAAAGCGGGCAGGGCTGAAACGGCACAGGCGATCGCCGCAGCAGAACGCGCCTTTCCCGCCTGGCGTGCGCAGACGGCAAAAGCGCGTGCTGAGATTCTCACTCGCTGGTACCAGCTCATCATTGAGAACAAACGCTGGCTGGCCGAACTGATGACGACGGAACAGGGTAAGCCGCTGAAAGAGGCGGAGGGCGAAGTGGAGTATGCCGCCAGTTTTATCCAGTGGTTTGCCGAACAGGCGAAGCGAGCCAATGGCGAGATCATTCCGCCCGCCAAAGCGGGTTCCCGCATCCTGGCCACCCGTGAACCGATTGGCGTTGTGGCCGCCATCACACCGTGGAACTTCCCGATGGCGATGCTGACCCGCAAGCTGGGGCCCGCACTGGCCGCGGGCTGTACCGGCATCATCAAACCCGCCAACAATACGCCACTCTCCGCCTTTGCCCTGCTGGCCCTGGCGAAACAGGCTGGCGTCCCGGATGGCGTGCTGAACGCCGTAGCGGGTGACACCCATGCCATCAGCGACGCCATTATGGCCAGCAAAGCGGTGCGGAAGATTTCGTTCACCGGTTCAACCCAGGTGGGCAAGCTGCTGATGCGCAATGCCGCCGAAACCATGAAGAAAGTGTCCATGGAGCTGGGCGGTAACGCGCCTTACATCGTCTTTGACGATGCCGACATCGATGCCGCCGTACAGGGTGCAATTGCGAACAAATTCCGCAATGCGGGTCAGGTGTGCGTCAGCGTGAACCGTTTCTACATCCACAACAGTGTTTACGATCGTTTCACCACGCAGCTGGCCGCAGAGGTGAACAGGCTTAAGGTGGGTAATGGTCTCGATGAGGGCGTGATTGTCGGGCCATTGATTGAAGCGTCGGCGGTGGAGAAAGTGGAACAGCACGTCAATGACGCGCTGGCAAAAGGCGGCAAACTGCTGGCTGGCGGCGAGCGCCATGCGATGGGCGGCAACTTCTGGCAGCCAACCGTGATCGCCGAAGCACACGAAGGGATGCAGCTCGCGCAGGAAGAGACCTTTGGCCCGGTTGCTGCCTGCTTCCGCTTCGATGATGAAGATGAGGTGATCCGCCGCGCCAATGATACGCCATTTGGCCTGGCCGCCTACTTCTACACGCAGAATCTGCAGCGGGTGTTCCGCGTTTCAGCGGCGCTGGAAAGTGGCATGATCGGCATTAACGAATGTGCCGTTTCAACCGAGCTGGCACCCTTTGGCGGCGTCAAAGAGTCGGGTCTGGGCCGTGAAGGTTCGGTACTCGGCATGGAAGAGTATCTGGAGGTCAAAGCGCTGCATCTGGGCGGTTTGGGCTAGCAGAAGGGCACGGGCGGCGAAGGTCGCCCGCAGACGGAGCATGGGAGCCGTCAGCATGAAAACCGAGCGTTTTGATTTTAATGAAATTGTCGACCAGGCCCATTTTTTCCGCCAGTTTAGCGAGCGATTCGCGCTGGATGAGCGTCGCATCTGCGATCTGGATGGGTTATGGGATGTGGTGACGGGGGATCTGCTCCCGATGCCGCTGGAGATTGAGTTCATCAATCTGGGCAGAGGACAGCGACGGCGTTATGGGGCCCTGATTTTACTCTTTGATGAAGCTGAAGAGGAGCTGGAAGGTCAGCTTCACTTTAACGTCAGATGAAAAAAGGCCCCGGCGAGCGGGGCCAAAGGGTTCGTCATGATAGTGACGAGGAATTACTTATAAAGCTGTGCGGTGATGTGGTAGTTATCACCGGTACGCGCCTCGATCACTTTATAGGCGCTGGCACCCTGTTCATCGGCTTTCTGAGACAGTTCAGCGCGATAATCCATCGGTGCGCCCGCGGTACCACTGATGGTTACGGTGCCCGCAGGCTGCAGGTTCTGCGTCTGATCGCCGGTTACCAGCTGCGCGGCGGAAGCGCCGAAAGCCATAACGGAAAGCAGACTGACTGTAGCGATGGTTGTTTTGATGTTCATGTTCGTCTCCTCATTACATTCAACAACCTGCGGTTAATCATTGGTGCGGGTCGTCGATATTTTCAACGCCATAAGGCGTCATCACAGTGAATTATTTATACAGCTCAGCGGTCACATGCCAGGTGTTGTCCTGGTTGTTTTCGATGATGCGATAGTGGCTTGCGCCCTGCGCATCCGCTTTCTCCGACAGAACCTGACGGATATGCGTCTGGTCGCCGTTACGGCCCGCAATGCTGATGGTCTGGTTCATTGACTGCAAACCCTGCGCCTGTTCATTAGAAACCAGGCTGGCGGCACTGGCACCTGCTGAAAACAGGGCGATGCTCAGTGCAGCGA
>NZ_PUGA01000064.1:0-10516 GCF_003236725.1 Pantoea sp. ARC270 | reverse complement strand
TCGCCATGTTTATTTAGCCCTTAACATGATCGCACGGGCGTGGAGAGATCTCCGACGCCCGTGCTGGTTTCAACGGCTGTCAGGCCAGCCGTCGCGCCCGGTCAGGGGCAATTATTTCTTGTTGTCTTTTACTTCTTCGAATTCAGCATCGACAACGTCGTCATCTTTCTTCGCTGACGCATCACCGGCATCGGCTGCACCTGCCTGAGACTGCTGTGCGGCTTCCATCAGTTTGCCGGACACTTCCATCAGCGCCTGCATTTTGGCGTCGATTTCCGCTTTGTCTTCGCCTTTCAGCGCAGTTTCCAGCGCGGCCAGTGCGGCTTCGATTGGCGCTTTGTCGTCTGCTGACAGTTTGTCGCCGGCTTCTTCCAGCTGCTTACGCGTGCTGTGGGCAATCTGATCGCCCTGGTTGCGCGTCTGTACCAGCTCTTCGAACTTACGGTCAGCTTCTGCGTTCGCTTCCGCATCACGCACCATTTTTTCGATCTCTTCGTCGTTCAGACCGGAAGAGGCTTTAATGGTGATTTTCTGCTCTTTACCGCTGTTCTTATCTTTCGCCGACACGTGCAGGATACCATCCGCATCGATGTCGAAGGTGACTTCGATCTGCGGCATACCGCGAGGCGCAGCCTGGATACCGTCGAGGTTGAACTGGCCCAGTGACTTGTTGTCATTGGCGCGCTTACGCTCGCCCTGCAGCACGTGAATGGTCACGGCTGACTGGTTATCTTCAGCAGTCGAGAAGACCTGGCTGTGCTTGGTCGGGATGGTGGTGTTTTTGCTGATCAGCGACGTCATCACGCCACCCATGGTTTCGATACCCAGTGACAGCGGGGTTACGTCCAGCAGCAGCACGTCTTTCACGTCGCCACCCAGTACACCACCCTGAACCGCAGCACCGACAGCAACGGCTTCGTCCGGGTTCACATCTTTACGTGGCTCTTTACCAAAGAACTCGGTGACTTTCGCCTGAACCAGTGGCATACGGGTCTGACCACCGACCAGGATAACGTCGTTGATGTCAGAAACCGACAGGCCAGCATCCTGCAGCGCAACTTTCAGTGGCGCGATTGAGCGTGCAACCAGATCTTCAACCAGTGACTCCAGCTTAGAGCGGGTCACTTTGATGTTCAGGTGCTTAGGACCGGTCGCATCTGCAGTGATGTACGGCAGGTTTACGTCGGTCTGCTGAGCAGAAGAGAGCTCGATTTTCGCTTTCTCTGCGGCTTCTTTCAGACGCTGCATCGCCAGAGGATCGTTGTGCAGATCGATGCCCTGATCTTTCTTAAATTCAGCTACCAGATAGTTAATCAGACGGCTGTCGAAGTCTTCACCACCCAGGTGGGTATCACCGTTGGTTGCCAGAACTTCAAAGGTTTTTTCGCCATCAACTTCGTCGATCTCGATGATGGAGATATCGAAGGTACCGCCACCCAGGTCATACACGGCGATGGTGCGGTTACCCTGACCTTTGTCCAGGCCGTAGGCCAGTGCAGCAGCGGTTGGTTCGTTAATGATACGCTTAACTTCCAGACCCGCGATGCGGCCTGCATCTTTGGTCGCCTGGCGCTGTGCATCGTTAAAGTATGCCGGAACGGTGATCACCGCTTCGGTCACTGGCTCACCGAGGTAGTCTTCGGCGGTCTTTTTCATTTTCTTCAGCACTTCAGCTGAAATCTGCGGCGGTGCCATTTTCTGGCCTTTCACTTCCAGCCAGGCGTCGCCGTTGTCAGCGCTGGCGATTTTGTACGGCATGATTTTAATATCACGCTGAACTTCTTCGTCCTGGAAGCGACGACCGATCAGACGCTTAATTGCGAACAGGGTATTCTGCGGGTTGGTCACTGCCTGACGTTTAGCCGGTTGACCGACCAGAATTTCGCCATCCTGTGTGTACGCAATAATTGAAGGCGTGGTGCGATCGCCCTCGGCATTTTCCAGCACGCGTGCTTTGGTGCCATCCATGATCGCAACACAAGAGTTGGTTGTACCCAGGTCAATACCAATAATCTTACCCATCTAAACATCTCCCACTTAAATTCGTTGCCAATTTGGGTTGTGAACCTTTTATGTGGGCGGGTTGTTTGCATTCAACCTGCCAGCACATGCTTTTTTTCCAACGTTCACAACGCTCGATGAGAAGTAAATGGGGCCGCTTCGATGCGCATCAAGGGTTAAACCAAAAAAAATTTTCACCTCTGGCCCGGTCGGGATCAAAGAACCCAGGCAGAACGCTGAATATGATGCGCCGCTCCGCTCGATGGAGTGAAGCGGAGCGCTTTTTATCATCAACGTTTACTGACCGCCGAGGAACTATGGCAAATTCAACACTGGCCAACCCTGCCCCGCTGGGATTAATGGGATTTGGCATGACAACGGTTTTACTTAACCTGCACAACGCGGGCCTGTTCACGATGGACGTCGCGATTCTGGCCATGGGGATTTTTTATGGTGGGATTGCGCAGGTGCTGGCAGGCCTGCTGGAGTTTAAAAAGAATAACACCTTTGGGCTGACGGCCTTTACCTCTTACGGGATGTTCTGGTTAAGCTTTGTGGCGATTCTGCTGCTGCCGGAAATGGGCCTCGCGAACGCCCCCGACGAACGTTTTCTGGGGGCGTGGCTGCTTCTGTGGGGCATCTTCACGCTGTTTATGTTTGTCGGCACGCTGAAAGGTGCGCGGATGCTGCAGTTTGTTTTCGCCACGCTCACGCTGCTGTTTCTGCTGCTGGCCGTAGCGCATCTGATGCATCTGCCTGCGCTGGTCACCACGGCAGGCTGGGTTGGCCTTCTCTGCGGCGCAAGCGCCTGCTATCTGGCCATGGGGGAAGTGCTGAACGAAACCTTTGGCCGTACCGTTCTGCCGATTGGCGAGAAGCCGCATCAATCACAATAAGACGCGGAGTCAGGCTCCGCGTCATTTCACTACAGCGAATTAACCCCCTGATGCAGTTCTGGCTCGTGGCTGATATCACGCCGCAGCCAGATCCCCGTCACCAGTCCCACCAGCGCCAGTGCCATCACATACCAGCATGGAGCCATCACCGACACATTCATCAGCAGCGACACAAAAATCGGTGTCAGGCCGCCGAAGATCGCATAGGCGAGATTGTAGGAGAAGGAGATACCGGTAAAACGGACTTCCGCCGGAAAGGCACGCACCATCACGAACGGGACGGCGCCCACGGCACCCACGCTGAGGCCAGCCAGTCCATACAGCAGGAAGAGCTGCTGTGGATAGAGTGCAGTCAGATGATAAAACTGCCAGCAGCAGATCGCCAGCAGCAGGCTGCCGACACACAGCGTGCGGCTGGCACCGAAGCGATCGGCCGCCAGGCCGGCAATAAGACAGCCGAAGCAGAGCATGACGGTGGCCAGGCTGTTGGCCTGCAGCGTCAGCGCAGGCGCAATGCCCAGCTGTTTTTGCAGCCAGACCGGGGACATCAGGATCACCACCACAATGCAGGCGGAGAGCAGCCAGGTCAGCAGCATGGAAATGACGACCGATTTTTTATGTTCAGCCAGCACGGTTTTCAGCGGCAGCTTACTGGAGAGCGCTTTACGCTGCTGCATCTCCACAAACACCGGCGTCTCATGCAGCCAGCGGCGCAGCACCATCGCGCCCAGCCCGAACAGGCCGCCGAGGAAGAACGGGATGCGCCAGCCGCCATCATGAATCGCCTGGGGTGAGAGTGAGGTATTGATCAGCGTCGCCACCAGCGACCCCAGTAAAATCCCGATGGTCAGCCCGGCCGTCAGTGTGCCGCAGGCGATACCGATGCGTTTATAGGGCACATGCTCAGCGACAAACACCCAGGCTCCCGGCACCTCGCCACCAATCGCCGCCCCCTGCAGCATCCGCATCAGCAGCATCAGTAACGGTGCGGCCACGCCGATGGTCTGCCAGGTGGGAAGCGCGCCCATCATCAATGTCGGCAGCGCCATCAGCATAATGCTCAGGCTGAACATCTTCTTACGCCCCACTTTATCGCCAAAGTGGGCCATCACGATGCCGCCCAGCGGACGTGCCAGATAGCCGGCGGCAAAAATGGCAAAGGTCTGCAGCTGGCGCAGCCACTCGGGAATATCGGCGGGGAAAAAGAGTTCGCCAATGACGGTGGCGAAGAAGACAAAAATGATGAAGTCGTAAAATTCCAGCGCGCCGCCCAGTGCGGCCAGCGCCAGGGTTCTGTAATCCTTACCGGTCAAACGCTGCGTAGAGGTCAGGTTCATAATAGTCCAGAGGCAAAAGATCGGGTTGTAAAGATCTAATTACTATACCGTCAATCTTTTGCCACACCAGCCGGGCTATAGCTTATGCCTGAAATGGACAATATTTAGTTTTTTATCTCACGTATCGCGCTTTTAGGCCGAAATGCTGCTACCACGTCGCGATGGGTTTCGACATACGGTCCTTCCAGCAGCTGTAAACAATAAGGTACAGAGGCAAAAATGCCGTGGACTTTGACGTTGCCCTGCTCATCTTTCAGCCCCTCTAGTGTCTCCCTGATCGACTTTGGCTGACCAGGCAGATTGAGGATCAGTGACTGCTTACGGATCACGCCGACCTGACGCGACAGAATCGCGGTCGGCACAAACTGCAGGCTGATCTGGCGCATCTGCTCACCGAATCCGGGCATCTCCCGATCGGCGACGGCTAAGGTGGCGTCGGGAGTGACGTCGCGCCGGGCCGGGCCGGTGCCGCCAGTGGTCAGCACCAGATGGCAAAAGCGTTCATCGACCAGCTCGCAAATCGCCTGCTCAATCATCGGCTGCTCGTCCGGCACCAGTCGGGACTCCATTTCGAACGGGCTGCTGATGGCCGTGCTGAGCCAGCTCTCCAGCGCGGGAATCCCCTGATCCTGATAGATGCCGTTCGCGGCGCGATCGGAAACCGAGATCAGGCCAATGCGTAATGTATTCATGGTTAGCTTCGCTGTGAATGACCGCGGTGCGGTGGAGTAAAAGGGGAATAGCCGAAAGGATAATACAAAGTGAAAGGGTCGGAAAAGGGAAAACCGTGACGGCCTGCGCCGTCACGATTGGAGGATTACAGCAGTTCTGCCAGCATCTTCTCGAGTTTGCCCTGATCAACGGCAAAGTTGCGGATGCCTTCTGCCAGCTTCGCCACCGCCATCGGATCCTGGTTGTGCTGCCACAGGAACTCAGACTCGGTCATGCGGGCCGGACGTGCTTTCACTTCACCGCTGTAGCTCAGTTTACGCTCCAGGGTTCCTTCGCTCTCGGCCAGCTCTTTCAGCAGCGCAGGCGAAATGGTCAGACGGTCACAGCCAGCCAGCTCGATGATTTCACCGGTGTTACGGAAGCTGGCGCCCATCACGACGGTTTCATAGCCGTGCTGCTTGTAGTAGTTGTAGATTTCAGAAACAGAAACCACGCCGGGATCTTCGTGTGCTGCGTACTCTTTTTTGTCGGTGTTGGCTTTGTACCAGTCGAGAATACGGCCCACAAACGGAGAGATCAGGAAAACGCCCGCTTCGGCACAGGCACGCGCCTGAGCGAAGGAGAACAGCAGCGTCAGGTTACAGTTGATGCCCTCTTTTTCCAGCTGCTCCGCGGCGCGGATACCCTGCCAGGTTGAGGCCAGTTTGATCAGGATGCGGTCATTGCTGATACCGGCATCGTTGTAGAGTTTGATCAGACTGCGGGCTTTATTGATGCTGCCTTCGGTGTCGTAAGAGAGACGCGCATCCACTTCGGTCGAAATACGGCCAGGGATCAGTTTGAGAATTTCCAGACCAATGTTTACGGCCAGCTTGTCAGAAACCAGCTGCAGCTGCTCATCTTTATCGCTGCTCTGCTCACGCGCCCAGCCGATCGCTTCATCGATCAGTTTACGGTATTCAGGGATTTGTGCGGCGTTAAGAATCAGAGAAGGGTTAGTCGTGGCATCCTGCGGCTGATACAGCTTCATGGCTGCGATATCACCGGTGTCGGCAACGACGGTGGTGAGCTGACGCAGGGAGGTAAGTTTGTCCGTCATGTTCTTTTCTCTTAGTTAACTGTCAGTGTGAAAAAAGGCTGTTGCGATAATATCACGCGCCAACGGTGGCGCAAGGTCAGGGAATGCCGTTTACGATAGCGCGAACAAATAGGTGTGATTCGTCATTCTTTGCGGCTTTTTTGCTACACTGCGGAGCCTGATAAGCCGCCAATATCCTGTTAAAGCAGGCATTAAACGAGGAAGCAACTATGTTGATGGTGATCTCCCCCGCCAAGACGCTGGATTATGACAGTCCGCTGGCGACAACCCGCTATACCCAGCCTGCGCTGTTAGAAAAGTCACAACAGCTGATTGAGATTGCGCGTGACCTGTCACCGGCCAGCATCGCCTCGTTAATGGGCATCAGCGACAAACTGGCGCACCTGAATGCCGAGCGGTTTAACAGCTGGCAGCCCGACTTCTCGCCGCAGAATGCCCGCCAGGCGATTCTGGCGTTTAAAGGCGATGTTTATACCGGTTTGCAGGCGGAGACGTTCAGCGATCAGGATTTCGATTTTGCCCAGCAGCACCTGCGCATGCTGTCTGGCCTGTATGGCGTGCTGCGTCCACTCGATCTCATGCAGCCTTACCGGCTGGAGATGGGCATTCGGCTGGCGAATCCGGCAGGTAAAGACCTCTATACCTTCTGGGGTGACCTCATCACCGAAACGCTGAACGCCGCGCTGGCGGAACAGGGCGACAACGTCCTGATCAACCTCGCCTCGGATGAATATTTCCGGGCGGTCAGACCGAAAGCGCTACAGGCGCAGATGATTAAGCCGGTGTTCCTGGATGAGAAAAATGGCAGCTACAAAGTCATCAGCTTCTACGCCAAAAAGGCGCGCGGCCTGATGAGTCGCTATGTGATTCAGGAGCGCCTGACAAAGCCGGAGCAGCTTAAGGCGTTTGATCTGGAAGGTTATCGTTTTGATGCAGCCAGCAGCAGCGAAAGCGAGCTGGTGTTCAAGCGCGCGGAGCAGTAGCCCCGCGCGTCTTCTCTTTCCCGCAGCCGGGAAAGATTATTTCAGCAGGAATGCCCGCAGCGCGGCAAAGTCCGCCTGCATCTGGTGTGACAGCAGCGGGAGTTCCGCACGCTCCGCCAGCTCCGGCGGCAGCGTCAGGGTCTGCTCAAGGATCGCTTCCACGCTTTCACGGAATTTGGCCGGATGAGCGGTGCCGAGGAACAGGCCATACTCGCCCTCCTGCAGCTGATCGCGCAGCAGACGCCAGGCGATGGCGGCGTGGGGCTCAGAAATGTAGCCAATCTCAGCCAGTTCACGCATGGCGGCACGGGTGGTTTCGTCAGAGACCGCACCGCAGGCCAGGTCGGTCAGCCGCCAGGTTTTACGGCGGAACAGCTCTTCCACACGCGGCCAGTTGTTCGGCTGGCTGACATCCATCGCATTCGACAGGGTCGCGACCGTCTGGTTAGGCTGCCACTCGCCGTTTCCGAGGAAGCGCGGCACCGTGTCATTGGCGTTAGTGGCGGCGATAAAGCGCTTGATCGGCAGCCCCAGTGATTTCGCCAGCAGACCCGCCGTTAAATCCCCGAAGTTGCCGCTTGGTACGGAAACCACCAGCTGATTGCGTTTTTCCTGCGGCAGCTGCGCCACCGCTTCAAAGTAGTAGCAGATCTGTGCCAGCAGGCGGCTGATGTTGATGGAGTTCGCTGAGTTCAGGCCAATCGTCTTTTTCAGCACTTCATCATCGAACGCCTGCTTGACCAGCGCCTGACAGGCATCGAAATCGCCGTCGATGGCGATAGTTTCGATGTTGCCGCCCAGCGTACAGAAGAGTTTCTCCTGCAGCGGGCTGATCTTGCCCTGTGGATAGAGGATCACCACACGCACATTCTCCATGCCGTAGAAGGCGTGGGCCACGGCCGCACCGGTATCACCGGAGGTCGCGGTCAGAATCGTGATCTGCTCGTCTGAACCGGAAACATAGGAGAGCATCTGCGCCATAAAACGGCCGCCGAAATCTTTAAACGCCAGCGTCGGGCCGTGGAACAGCTCCAGACAGGCCACATCTTCACTGACCGCTTTGACCGGTGCCGGAAACGCAAACGCGGCTTTAACACGCTCATGCAGCTGTTCGGCCGGGATCTCATCACCAATATAAGCCGACAGAATTTTGCTGCTGCGGCTGACAAAATCCATCTCCAGCATCGCGTCGATGTCTGTCAGTTCAAACTCCGGCAGTTCCAGCGGAAAGAACAGACCCTGCTGCGATCCCAGACCCTGTTTCACCGCCTGGGCGAAGCTGACCTGCTCGTTGTGATCCTTAAGATTGTAGAGTTTCATGCGTTATCCCAATTGTCGTGCGCCAGCCGTGTCGAGACGGCAGATATGGACGAAGCCTTCATCGTTCTGCAGATAGTGCTGGCTCAGCCAGTCAGCCATCCGCTGTGCCGTTTCCATCTGATTGCAAACGGCGAAAAGTGTCGGACCAGAGCCTGAGATACCGCACGCCAGTGCGCCGATATCGTTGGCCGCCTGTCGCGCCTCGGCGAAGCCCGGCAGCAGTCTGGTGCGATAAGGTTCAGCAATGACATCCTGCATAAGTTTAGCGGCCAGCAGCGGCTGACGCGTGTGGCAGGCGTGAATGAAGCCCGCCAGCAGGCGGCCATGCCTGATGCACTCCTCTTTGCGGTACTGCGCCGGTAAAATCGCGCGCGCTTCGGCGGTCGAGACTTTAATGCCCGGATAGGCCATGACCCACAGCCAGTCATCAAAGCCGGGCACGGCCTGACTGATAATCTCATTCTCCTGCAGCATCAGCTGAATGCCCCCGAGGAAGCAGGGCGCTACGTTATCGTAATGAACGCTGCCGGAGATGCGCCCTTCCAGCTCGCCCATGAGCGTCAGCAGGGTGCTGTCATCAAGGGGCTTACCGCAGAATTCATTCATCGCGACCAGACCGGCCACCACCGAGCAGGCGCTGGAGCCCAGCCCGGAGCCGATGGGCATGTTCTTCTCCAGCGTCATCGCCACCGGAATCTCTTTGCCTACCGCCTCGCAGAAGCGCTGCCAGCACTGATAAACGATGTTCTCTTTAGGATCGGCGGGCAGCTTACTGACAAAACGTCCGGCGTTGGTCAGTGAAAAGTGCTCTGCCGCCTCCACGGAGACGCAGTCACCCAGCAGGGAACCGTCCACCGGCGAAACCGCCGCGCCCAGCACATCGAAGCCGACGCTGACGTTACCAATCGAGGCCGGTGCGTAAATTTTTACCATTTTTAAACTCCCAACTTCCATGACAGCGTGCGCAGCAGGTCGGCAAAGACACCGGCCGCTGTCACATCATTTCCTGCACCGTACCCGCGCAGCACCATCGGGATCGGCTGATAGTAGCGGCTGTAAAATGCCAGCGCATTCTCGCCATTTTTCACCTTAAAGAGCGGATCGTTGCTGTCTACGGCGTCAATTCTGACTTTGCAGATGCCGCCCTCTTCGATCACGCCGACATAGCGCAACACTTTACCCGCATCACGCGCCTGCGCAACCCGCGCGGCAAAGGCGTTGTCCAGCTCGGGCAGGCGCTGCATAAACTGCTCAACGTCTGCAATGTCGGTCAGGCTGGCGGGCAGCAGCGGCTCAATCTCAATATCCTTCAGCTCCAGCTGATGACCCGCTTCACGCGCCAGGATCAGCAGCTTACGCGCCACGTCTGTGCCGGCGAGATCGTCACGCGGATCGGGTTCGGTAAAGCCCATCTCCCGCGCCATCTGAGTCGCCTGAGACAGGGAGACGCCTTCATCCAGCTTGCCGAAGATAAAAGAGAGCGAGCCAGACAGAATGCCGGAGAAGCGCAGCAGCTCATCACCCGCATTCATCAGGTTCTGCAGATTTTCGATCACCGGCAGACCGGCACCGACGTTAGTATCATAAAGGAACTTGCGGCGCGATTTGGCTGCGGCGGCACGCATCTGCTGGTAGTAGTTCCAGGATGAGGTGTTAGCCTTTTTGTTCGGCGTCACCACGTGGAAACCTTCGCTGAGAAAATCGGCATACTGATCGGCGACCGCCTGGCTGGAGGTACAGTCCACAATCACCGGATTAAGCAGATGATACTCTTTGACCAAGCGGGTCAGACGCGCCAGATTGAAAGGCTCTTTGGCTTCGCTTAATGCCGCTTCCCAGTGGCTCAGATCGATGCCGTGAACATTCGTCAACAGCGCATGCGAGTTGGCGATGCCGCAGACCCGCAGGTCGATATGCTTCTGCTTCAGCCACGCCTGCTGGCGATGTAACTGATCCAGCAGCGCACCGCCGACGCCGCCGACGCCCACCACAAAGACTTCGATAACCTGATCGGTGGCGAACAGCATCTGATGCACCACGCGCACCCCGGTGATCACTTCGTCGTTGTTAACCACGACGGAGATAGAACGTTCAGAGGAGCCCTGCGCAATCGCCACGATATTGATGTTGGCGCGCGCCAGCGCCGAGAAGAATTTGGCTGAGATGCCGCGCAGGGTGCGCATGCCATCGCCCACCACCGAGATCACC
>NZ_PUGA01000063.1:0-11352 GCF_003236725.1 Pantoea sp. ARC270 | reverse complement strand
GTTTCCCCCCAGACGCGCGACGCCCACTGCGACATTGGCGGGCGCCCCGCCCGGACACTGCATTAACCGACCCGGCATTTCGGGAAGTAAATCCACCACGGCATCGCCGAGGCACCACACGCGAACTGACATACATACTCCTTTAATCAGACCTGAACGCTAAACCGTTTTAGCTATAGCGGGAAACGATGCCGACTTCAAGTGTTCTGGTGCTGGAGTGATACCTCGCTGACAGCCGCGAGCAGGTCATTGGGGTAGAGAAGCGATATAAAAAAACCGGCCTGAGCCGGTTTCGTTCACGCTGCAGCGAGGCAGGTTACTTCATGGTGGCGAGAATCTGACGGATCGATGCATCAATCTGCTCAGCAATCTCTTTCGGCAGACGACTGAATTCATACTGTACGGTGCGTTTATCGTCATTGGTTTTACGGCGCGCATAGGTGTTTGCTGTGGTAAAGGTGGCCAGTTTTTCCGTCACCGTTTTGCTGACCGGCGCGGGCTTTTTTAACTGGCGACGGGCACTTTTAAAGGCATTGAGAATGGCACTTTTTTTCTCATCTGCATTTGCGCTCAGCAGTGAACCCTCAGCCTCCAGCTGCTGCTCTATCCCGCTGACCAGTTCCGTGACGTCTGCGGCCTCCGCCTTTGCTTCCTCCCAGACGTCGAGCAGTAACTGATAGTCCTGCAATGTCAGTTCCGACACCACCGGGAAGAGGCCGATAAATTCGGCGGGTACGGCAGCCGCCTGGAACGCGCGGGAGACTTTGGCGTTAGAGATGCCTTCGGCTTTAGCAATCTCTGATTTGCTCATGCCGTTCTCGTTCATCAGCATAAAGCGCAGCCCCAGCTCGCGCAGGTTATGCTCTTTTGCTGTCTGAATATCCGCGGCCAGCTGACGCGCATCCGCGAGGCTCAGCGCATCGGCGGTTACCAGGACTTCCAGGCTGGCTCCCGACAGAATGCAGGCGGCGCGGCGGCGGGAACCGTCCATGATCTCAATTTTGTCACCGTTCACGCGACCAATGGCCGGGAAAAACTGCTGCAGGGTAATGGTCCGGGTGATCTCCTGCAGCGACTCCGGTGTCAGGCTGCTCTGATCCCGTCCGTTAATGGCCGGGTCTACGCTGGTCCGGGTTTCGATATCGTCATGCGGGATCAGCTGACGCACAAAGGTCGCCTTCGCGCCCGATTTCAGCGTAAAAGTCCGCGACTGGCTGCTGCTGTCGATCATGCTTGCTATCGCGGAGTCGCCAAACTTGCGGCCAATGCGCTGTATAGGTTTGCTCACAGGGTGCTCCTGATATATTCGATGCGATCAAATACCGCCCTTGAGAACTGCTCAGCTTCATATTTCGCTTTACGCAGGGCATCGGCACTGCCCGGATACGAGGAGGGGTTGGCACTGATCACCGTGTCAAAAGATTCACCGCAGCGTTCAAATCCATCCAGGCGCGGTAAGCTGCAGTCCAGCATCGATTTTGTAAAGACTTCCCGCGCATAGCTTTGTGAAGTCAGGTGATCGTGTTTTGAGGTCATTTTTGACATGAAGCCGATATTTGCCTTCAGTCGCGGTTCAACGCCTTCAGATTCAATCCGCTCCAGCATTTCCGGCAGGCGGGTCAGATACTTCATCGTGGAGTGGAAGTCGACCTGGGCCGGTGGCGTAGGCGTCAGCAGCACATCACTGGCTGCGATCGCGTTCAGCATAAAGGAATCCAGATGCGGCCCGGTGTCCAGGAAGATAAAATCGTAATCGCCTGCCAGACGATCGATGACGTTACGGCGCAATACTTCGGATGGCGCTACCCCCGGCAGGTGTTCAGCAACCAGCTCTTCCCAGTCGCTGGCCACAAAGCCATCGTCAATTGACGCCGGAATAACATCCACGCCAGGCATGACGGTAGGTTTGATGAACTGTTCGCGAAGCTGGTCTGCATCGAGATCGTTGAGCATCGCCTGAGCGGCCGTTTCCAGAACGGAACCCACGCTGTTGGTATGACTCAGGAACATGGTGCTTGATGCCTGCGGGTCCAGGTCGATAACCAGGATGCGCAGATCGTTATGCAGCATGGAGGGGTGCGCGCGCATACCGTGGGCGAGCGTAACGGTGCTGACCGTTTTAGAGACCCCGCCCTTAAGGCTGACAACAAAGACGACAAAGGGGCCGTCGTGGCGGTCGCGATATTTCGGCACTTTACGGTGCTGATAAATGTCGACGACGTTCTGAATGGTCAGTGCATACTGCGAGGTACTGCCCGTCTGTTTTTTGCCAAACTGGTAGCCTGCAGCTTCCATATCCCCGATAGCCGCGACGACCGCGTGCTTGCTCAGCAAAGGCATATTGGCAACGGCATTACGTGAGAAGGTCTGGTAAAAACCGGTCTGGTTAAACTCCTGACGCTGCTGCTCAATATGGTTACTCAGTCCATGTAACATGGAATTGGCGCGCGTGGCCATTTCCAGCACTCCACCATAATCACGCTTCATAAGCCCCTCTGATTTCATGTTTTTTGGCATACTACACAAAAAGCGCATATCTGCCAATTTTTTAGAAAAATGCCAAAAACCTGGATTTTTCAGTGCAGACGATAAGAAATCGTCGGGAAATCAGGCAGGGTGTTGAAGGATGTGAGGTGATGGCGCGGGCATTTTCTGTAGGATACAGTCAGCGCTGAGCGTCTGAACGATGTGGCGTTCCGATGCAGGAAACGCCGTGAGAAGGGTGTTTTCATCATGAAAATCGTAAAATAGTTATTATTTATCAATAAGTAAACTGTGAAATCGTCTGGTGAAAAGTGAAGTTGCGCAGGGTCAGACAGGGTGCTTTTCCATTTTGCTGTTCAGACCGGCAATGAATTCTGAACCACGCTTACTGAAAGGCGAACCTCACAATTTTATTCAGCGGCGTAATCGTTTACAAAAATCCTTTTCTCAGTTAAACCTGCCTGACAGCGCAGCAAGAAGGCGGGGGAGTAAAACGTTGTTTTGTCAGCCGTTGTGTCCGGCGTCAACCAGATCACTACCAGAGGCGAAGAAGCTGTAAGCACAGTGCGTGCGATGTGATAAGGCACCCGGTTTCGGGGATGATCATCAGTTTTAACCTTTCTCTTTCTTATGGCATAAACCAGCCCGTCTTATATCTGCTACAGATGAATTCAACGAAGCATTTTACCTTCGGGCTTTGCAACCGGCGTGGACGTCTTCAAAGGCGATCTGCTCGATATCGATTCCCTGCGGGAAGTCTTCTCTGGCGTCGACACGCTTTTTCTTCTGAATGCTGTCACCGGGGATGACTTCACTCAGGCCCTGATCACGCTAAATGTAGCCCGGGCTGAAGTGGCTGCGATCTGGACTGAGATGCTGGGCCGCCCTGTTGCTTATGGGGGCGATGATCCGGGCGGCTTTGAGGCCAGCATGGCGAATTTCATGCCTGTGTGGATGGCATATGGAATGCGCATTATGGCCGAACGCTATGTCAGCGACGGCATGATCCCTCAGGAGGGCGACCGCGAGCGTCTGGTTAAAATGCCAGGCCGCGATCTGCATTCTTATCGTGAAACGGCTCTGGCTCTGGCCGGATGAAAAGAGGGGGAGTTTAACCGGAAGCCGGGATAAGTATCAGGAGGGTTAAAACCGCTCTCGCGAAGATCCCGGACTCCCCTTTATACAGCTCTATATCTCAATCGCAGATGATAACCAGATAAGTTCTCGCTTTCTCATCCAGATTCCTAAATTGACTACTGCGCTCTGGTTCGGGTTCTTGTCTGGCTGGTCCGAATTCCTCCTCTTCTGCATATCACTCTGCTTTCGCATTCTGACTTTTGCTTTACTGCTGTGTAATTTCCCTTTACCGGCAAAAGTTTTTTACTGCATGTCAGTTGAATATCGTAATAATTCACGGTGTTTTCATCATGAAAATTTCCAGATAAAAGAATATAAATCAATTACTTATTTAGGATTTCTTTAGGGTGAGTTTACGTTTTTCTCTTCAGAAAAGTTGATGGCTGATTGACAACTTAAGCGCACTACTCACCCGGAAACCCCGCTGACGATAATTTTTGTTTTTCGGTGAGTCTGTTTAAACCCTCCAGTATCAGGCTTTGCGTCTGGTCATGTTTGCTGATACGGCTTAACGCCGAATCACGGCAGAAAAGCAGTTTCATTTGAGACGGTAATAGCGTCTGGTTTGGGTTTTTTTACCCCCGTTATCCACAGGCCAGATCCAATTGGTCGATCCTTAATAGATCAAATTGAGATCCTAAACAGATCCCCGCGGCCGCCTGAGCCTTGTGACACAAGGGCTGAGAAGGGATCAATAACCACTATAGCGAGAAAAAAAACCACTGCGGAGAGTATAACAACCACTATGGCGAGAGAAATAACCGCGCTGGTGAGTAGTGAACAACCACTGTAGCGAGTAGACGGCGCTGATAAAGGTGGATAAACGGCATTGTTATCAGCTACAGCCTGTTTTTCAGGCTGGCTCTGAAGATATGAGGCTGGCGGCTGGTCTGCTTTTCTTAAAAATGAACGTTTAACAGCCCGTTTTTACACAGTTATCCACCGATTCGATCCAGTAACCGATCCTGATAAGATCATTAATAGTTCCTGAAAGATCCCCGTAGCAGGCCAGGCCCCGACAGCGCTGGTTTAAGGCCCTGTCAGTAACCACTGTAGCGAGTAATATAACCACTGTGGTGAGAGAAATAACCACTGCGGTAAGTAGATTAACCGCTATAGTGAGTGATAGTATCCACTGTATCGAGTAACAGCGGCTGTTGCCTGTTCATAACACGGATCTGCCTGATGCCAAGAAAAGAACCCGATATCCTGAACATAGCGGATGCATTTAGCGAAACAGACAAACGCACTGGCGAGGTTGTTACTCTCACGCCTAACAGCAATAACACCGTTCAGCCGGTCGCGCTGATGCGACTTGGCTTGTTTGTTCCGACGCTGAAATCCACGGCGCGCAGTCAGAAAAACCAGATGAATGCCATGGATGTGACACAGGATCTTAAACAGTTATCCCTGGTCCGCTCGGAAGGGTATGACAACATCAAGATTCTGGGTGCCCGCCTGGATATGGATAACGATTTCAAAACCTGGGTAGGGATCATCCGTGCCTTCGCCACGCATGAGTGTCTGGGAGACACGGTAACGCTCTCTTTCGTTGAATTCGCCAAATTGTGTGGCATACCCTCTGTGCGTCTCTCCTCGAAGCTCAGAAGCCGTCTGGATGCTTCCCTGACCCGTATTGCCTCCAATACGCTGACATTTACCAGCAAGGGTGGCGAGAACTACACCACGCATCTGGTGCAGTCTGCCAAATACAGCATCAAAAAGGACACGGTCACCTTACAGGCCGATCCCAAAATCTTTGAGCTCTACCAGTTCGACAGGAAAGTCCTGCTGCAGCTGAAAGCCATCAATGAGCTGGCACGTAAAGAGTCGGCCCAGGCGCTCTACACCTTCATTGAAAGTCTTCCGCCTAAACCGGCGCCGATCTCCATGGCCCGGCTGCGTGCCAGACTTAACCTCACCTCGCGTGTGATCACCCAGAACGCCACGGTCAGAAAGGCCATGGAGCAGCTGAAAGAGATTGGATACCTTGACTACACGGAAACCCGGCGCGGCTCATCGGTTTACTTCTGGGTCCATTACCGTCACCCCAAGCTGCGCCCGGCCGAACTGCCGCTCAGCAAGTCTGGTCTGATCGATGATGAAATGGATGAGTTTGACGATCTCTATAACGATCCAACTATCATTGATGTCAGCCAGCCTGACCCCGCGATGGAAGAGGAGAGCAGCGAGCTGGTGATGGTGTCACGTGAAGAAAAAGAGTTGCTGAACAAAATCAGAAAGCAAAAAAAGCGATAATTATCAAGCGTCAGCACGTCATTCATCTTGCGATATCGCTATCCGCTTCTGGCTTTCGGGTATGAATTCGCAAAGATCACCAGCCAACCACTATAGCGAGTCATTTTACTCACTATAGTGGTTATCCCGCCGCTGCCTGCGTCAGGGATCCTGCTCAATCCCTGTTGCACGCTCATAATGCGCCTTGCTGTTGTTTTAAACCGATGCAGTCAGTATTGACTCGCTACAGTGGTTGCCCTTCTGTTGATGATGATAATGAGTGCGTCTGACGCAGAGATTTATGTGCTTTACTCGCTACAGTGGTTATCCGGTTTAGCGTTTTTAAGTCGGGTAAGTTGCGGGGCAGGTAATTATCGTGCAGAACGTGCTTCTCTTACTCACTATAGTGGTTGTCCTTCCTGTTATCGCTGTTAAACCTGCGCTTTTCCTTAACTTCTTCTCCCATGAGCTACTCGTTACAGTGGTTATCAGGTTGTTTTATCGCTAAAGCGGTGAGTTAATGATCAGATAATGGCGTCTTATATGGGAAACATACTCGCTACAGTGGTTGCCAAACAGGAACAGGCAAGGGGATCTGCTCGCTATAGTGGTTGTTACCCTTTCTGTCCTGCCACGCCTGCCGGGTGCTTACTTAACATGTAAGTGCTTACTATCTTTTTATGGCTTGTCAGTTATGTTTCTTAGAAAAATTCTATACATTTTTCTGTTCCAGGCATCACTCTCTATAGTGGTTCTCTTCAGGCCAGGCGGCGCAGAATTGACCATAACGTTGAGCCCGTCGCCCCTGAAAGGGTCTCAAAGGGAGGCGGTTTAGTGAAAATAGCCTCTTTCTTACTCATAAAACTGCAAACACGCTTCCTGTCTGAAGGCGTCTTCTCGCTATAGTGGTTGCTCGCCTGTTATCCGTCTCTGAACCGCTTGAGTGAGAATTTAGCGGGTGCTGCTACTCGCTACAGTGGTTGCTGAGAGTGAGCTGAGGCGATATTTACTCGTTATAGTGGATATGTGTCACATTACGCCTCTGCAGATAAGGGAATATGCAACAAATTGCCTTTCCGCAGGCAGCAGGAATGTAACATTACTCGCTATAGTGGTTATTAATATTTCCTGTGCCTGTCTGGTCAGAAATGTGCTGTCAAAACGGGAAGGTGTAAAAAGCTCATTCAGCTGGTCAGGGGCAGGGGGCGGGGCAGGGGTGTGAATCAGCGAACTGGGCGAAGATTGTCAGGAGGGTGGCAACAGAACGGCCAGCGGGCCAGCCGTTCTGTTGCTGTTCAGGCAGGTTGCGTTACATCGCCTCCCGGTATTCCGGCCAGGCGACCGATTCAGCCTGATAACGACCTGCGGCAGCAAACAGGGTGCCCTGGAAGTTGATCACACCAGCCGCCTCCAGCCACATCCACTCTTCTGCCTGGACGATACCGGCTGCGATCACGGTGATCTCCAGCGCGGAACAGCATTTGATAATTGCCTGAACCACCGCCTGTTTGGGGCCGCTGCGGTGAACGTCGCGGGTGATCCCGGCGTCGATACGAATACGGTCCGGCTGAATGTGGGTCAGCAGCGAAAGCCCGGCAGAGCCATCTCCAAAATTGTCGATGGAGAGGCTGATCCCGGCGGCTTTCAACGCACGAACCGCTTCAGAGAAGGCAGCCAGCTGCGAGATAACCGCCGTTTCGCTCACGCCGATAACCACCTGTTCCGGCACCAGTCCCGCCTGCTGAATGGCGGCCACAATCTGCGTGACGGCATCGGGGATCACCACCAGCGTCATCGGCAGCAGGCTGACATAGAGCGTCATGCCATCAGGGCAGACCTGACCCGCGTGGGCGAATGTCTTTTTCAGGGTCTCCAGATCGTCAGCATGAAGCTGGGCGTCTGAGGCTGCATCGGAGGGCGCCGCTCTGACAAAAGTGGCTTCGATCGCGGTGACCTTGCGCGCCAGCGGATCGACGACCGGGCGGAAACTGACGCCTTCCGTTTCAGGGCGGGAATCCGGCACCTCGTTATGCTCTGAAATGAATTCCCAGTAACCGGGCGGAAGAACCTCGTAATAGTTCTCCTTCTCGCGTGACTCAACAAAGGTTCGCAGGAATTGCAGTGCCCGATCATCATAGGTCAGTTGATATTTCGAGGTCCCCTTGTCCAGCACCGCCTGGAGCAGCGACGAGCGGTCATGTTCCCGCAGGTCAAACAGCGACATACCCGCATTACCAAACCGGCGGGAAGGTGCGTAGTCGCGCATCAGCTCCACGACATTGTGATGCCGGCGATCGGCACAGATGCGCTGATAGACTGCCTGAACGCCCGCTTCCGGCCCCTCAAGCAACTGGAAAAAGTGCGTGCCGTTGAATAACAGGATGCCTGTTACGTCGTGCGCAGTGTTGATTTCGCTGGCGTGATCGACCATCTCAGGCAGGGTTCTGACCGGAAAATCATCGGAAATATGGCTGCGGTATATAATGGTAGTCAGCATGTGCAGCTCCGCTTTTGGTGAATATAGCGCACACGCTAACACTGTTTAAAAAATGTTTCATCTTTCCTTACTGTTTGTAGCACGGCATGCACACGGGCAGGCAGCACTAAGCGCAGCGGCAGCGGGGTGACGTTCCGGCTGACTGATCCGGCACATGTCGGCAGTCACTCAGCAGGGCTCTCCGCGCAGCTTCCAGTTGAGCCAGTGATCCAGCGCTTCTTCGTTCAGCGGTCTGGAATAGAAGTAGCCCTGTGCCTGGTCACAACCATACTCTGTCAGCGAGGTCACCGCATCGGGGCACTCGACCCCCTCTGCCAGCACGGTGTAGTCCAGCTCTTTCAGCATGGCGATGATGCTGCGGGCAATGATGCGTGAGGCGGTATCGGAAGAGAGCTCGCTGATCAGGGAGCGATCCAGCTTGATAACATCCAGCGGCATCCGGCGCAGATAACTGATATTGCTGTAGCCGGAACCAAAATCATCCAGCGAAATCGTAAATCCACACTCTCTGAGTCTCTCCAGCCCGCGCAGGGCATCAGGGCTTTCAAGGATACGTTCTGTTTCCAGACACTCAATGCCCAGCAGTGAGGTGGGAAGCTTAGCCCTGATCAGCTTGCTTTCCAGTGCTGAAGCAAAGCCTTCCTGCGAGAAGTCGTTCACGCTGACGTTAATTGTTAACGGCAGCTGGATGCAGCTATTCCTGAGCCGTCTCAGGCGGGATACCGCCTGATCGATAATCCAGGCGGTCAGCACAGAGAGCAGCTCGGTCTGTTCAGCCTGCGGGATAAAGGCACCTGGCGAGAGTTCACCCCGGGTAGGATGCTGCCAGCGGATCAGCGCTTCCAGCCCCACCGGTCTGCCACTCTGCAGGCAGATTTTCGGCTGGTAAACCATATAGAGCCCGACGTTGTCGCGCAGCGCAGCTTTAAGATCGTTCATCAGCAGTAAATCGTCAGCATGCTGCGTCTGCGCCTCGGCGTCATAGCGCTGCGAGGGCAGCCCCAGCCCGACCGCATCGTTCAGGGCACTGACGGCGCGACGTAATACCTCAGGTGCCGACAGGTGACTGGCCACAAAGCCCGCTTCGCCGGTGTGCGGTGTCAGCGCGACCGACAGTCCATCATCCACATCTGCACTGATACCCTCCAGACGACCGGCCACCCAGGCGGCACTCAGGCGGCTGTCTGCCCGTGTCAGGATGGCAAACCGCCCGGTGGCCACGGTATAGAGCATTTCGCCCACCGCCGGACGCAGCCGCAGTGGCAGCAGGGTGGCCATATCTTTCAGCAGGCTTTCAACCGGACCCATTCCCATTGTGCGGGCCAGTTCATAGGCTCGTGACATATCAATGCAATCAATCAGGACCAGGCGGCGGGGTGTGATGTCGCCCGCCACGGCCAGATACTGCAAATCCCGGATCAGACGCTGGCGGTTTGGCAGTCCGGTTACCGGATCGACAAACCCGGCCGCATGCCAGGCTTCCAGAAAAGACATGACCAGCGTGGAGAGCAGGGTCAGCGTGATGACCTGGTCAGAGGTGAACACATGCGGCTCGGTGTCGGTCACACACAGCGTACCCAGAATAATGTTATCGCGCGTTTTCAGCGGCACGCCGGCATAGAAGCGAATAAAGGGTGCACCGGTGATCAGGGGATGCCTGACAAAACGCGGGTCGTGCCAGGTGTCGGGCACGACCATAGGCGTGTTACTGTCGACCACGTGGCGACAGAGAGAATCTTCACGCGTGGAGCGCTGAAGATTAAATGTGTGTGAGGCCTGCACGGTCTGAAACTCATCATCCAGAACAGAGATAAAGCTGCCCGGAATGCCCAGTGCCTGACTCGCCAGACGGACAAATTTCCGCAGGACGTCATCGCGACTTTCATCAGGACTGCGCAACGCCTGTATAGCACGGCTTCTGCGTTCATCATCGCCGTTTAAATTGTTAAGCATGTGTGTATACCCCGCACCGGTTGATTACGGAGCGAAAATGAAAACTGTCCGGTTTGAAATGTCGATCAGGCGGCAGTAAATATAGCGTATTTTTTATTTTCCGCTGAATGATAGGTGACTCTGCGGCAGCTGTCTCTTAATATTTTCTTTAACGCATTTAAAGGGTGTTTACGATTCGAAAATTTAATCAAAGAGAGGCGTTAATATTTACATATCGCTGTCATTTTCAGAAAACGCGCGATTTCAGCCTTTTTAATGTTTATTTCAGTGCTGAAGAACAATATGCATTCAGGAGCGTGAATGGTTTTGCTAAGTCAGTCTGAACCCTGCAGCCGCGACAGGCTCCGGAACAGCGTCGCAGGGCAGAGACGGGTGATAAAGATAACCTGCTAATATACCTAGTAAAAGCAAAGAGCCGGGTCACTCCGGCAGAGATAACCTGTCACCATTGTGGTGGCTGAGGCAGGCCAATCCGCCGCCGGGCTGCCCCTGACGCAGCACGTCAGGCAGTAATCAGGTTAACGTTTGATGCCGTTGCGGGACTGTGACGGACGCCGGGGTGGCGGGTTTTGCTCCAGCCACGCACGCACCTGTTCGGTCAGCGAACCCTGTTCGCGAATCGCACGCGTCAGCCTCTCCTGTGTCGTCTTCAGCTCCTGGGTCCAGTAGGTGATTTGCCACTGTTCACGGATCTCTACACGTGACAGATCGTCGGGTGAGCGACGCTGGATAGGATTTTTCATTTATTATCCTCCTCGTAATTTTTGATGGTGCCTGCTGAGCAGCATCCTCAGGCTAAACAGCTATCGTGATGAAGAGTGAGGCATTGAGGTAGCGGATTAATCCCTGAATCGCGCTTAAGTCAAATATCAGGACTATTCCTGGCTGGCGCAATAAGGCACTCTAAAAAAATAGAAAAGTCGCCGGCGGGGCAGAATTACGCGTTTCGTTTACAAAGAAATCCTGCCGGAATGCAGAATCCGGAATTTGACATTTATTTAAAATGGTCAATTATTCTCAGGTCAATTCGCAGGGCCACTTCC
>NZ_PUGA01000062.1:0-12379 GCF_003236725.1 Pantoea sp. ARC270 | reverse complement strand
GGTCCCACCTGACCCCATGCCGAACTCAGAAGTGAAACGCCGTAGCGCCGATGGTAGTGTGGGGCCTCCCCATGCGAGAGTAGGGAACTGCCAGGCATCAAATTAGTTCCTTTTCCCCTGACAAGGAAAACAACAGGAACAGACAGCTATCAGCCATCTGCTGACAGCTGTGAAAGAACCGGTGGAGCGGTAGTTCAGTTGGTTAGAATACCTGCCTGTCACGCAGGGGGTCGCGGGTTCGAGCCCCGTCCGTTCCGCCACTTAATTGGAAAGCCCTGACTTAACGGTCAGGGCTTTTTCCATTGCAGCAAATCCTGCCCGGAAAGCCCTCCCTGAACGCAGGCATCCTCACCGGACCTGGGCGCATCTCAGATGCGCCACGGTTGTTCAGCACTCCACTCGCTGAGGAAGTCAATAAAAGCGCGCACACGCTGGCTGACGCCAGTATCACTGTAGTAAACCGCATTGAACGGCATCTCGACCGGCAGGCGCTGGTCTGCCAGCACTTCAACCAGCGTTCCCTCGGCAATTTCACGATCGATCATATATTCCGACAGGCAGGCGATACCATTACCCGTGAGACAGAGCTGTTTAATCGTCTCCCCGCTGTTAGAGGATAAAGCCCAGTCGATATCATAGAGTTCACCGCTGTCACGGGCGACGGGCCAGCGATTAAGCCGGGGCGAGTCCTCAAAGCCCAGGCAGTGATGACGATCAAGCTCAGCCACGGTGTGTGGCACGCCATACTCCCGAAGATAGGCGGGCGACGCAACCAGCTTACGAAAGCTGTTGAACAGCAGACGGGCGCGCAGGGTAGAGTCAGTCAGATTACCGGCGCGGATAGCGATATCCACTTTTCGCTCGATGAGATTGATAAAACTTTCCGAGGAGATTAACGAAAGCCTCACCCCTGGATAGCGGGCACGGAAAGGCTTTATCATCGGCATCAGCAAATGCAGAATTACCGGCGTCGCGGCATCAACGCGCAAAAGGCCTTTTGGCTCCTGCAGGCTCTCAATCAGGTCGCTCTCCGCCGTCGTCATCTCCTGCAAAAAGCGCTGAACATGACGGAAATAACGCTCTCCCTCCTGCGTCAGTGCCAGCTGCCGGGTGGTGCGGGTGAGCAGGGCGATGCCCAGCTTGTTCTCCAGCTTTTTAATCGTTCTGCTGACGGCTGAGTTCGCCATCTGCAGCTGTTCAGCAGCGCGACTGAAACTTCCGCTTTCTACTACGCTGACAAACACTTTCAGTTCGTCAGAAGATGCCTTCATTTAACCTCCCTGCACGGACGTGGCGATGGCGCGACGCGGTGGCCGATAGTGCTGTGGTTCCAGTATAGAAGTCTGGTCAGCAATGACCGCACGAATCATGCCTCCCCGCGTTTTGTTCAACGTCTGCAAAGGCGCTGTTTTATTCTGGAAAAGGGTGCTGAATTCTGACATTGACCTGCATCCATTGAAACCCCGGTCTAAAATCCCTATAACAGACAGGTGTTATCTGTTTTTGAATCATCAGCCAGGCGGGAAAGTGCGCAAAAAAACTTATGCAATGCGATATGTGGCGGGACAACCTGTGGAACAGATCTTTCCACCGGGTGCGATGCTCCATCTCGGTCAGGCACTGCCACCTGGCGCTCCCTTGCCCGCGCATCCGAATCTTAAGGTTCTGGTGTGGAACATCTTCAAGCAGCAGCGTGCAGACTGGATGTCGGTGCTGGAGGGGTTTGGTAAGGACGCGCACCTGGTTTTACTTCAGGAGGCGCAGACAACGCCGGAGCTGGTACGGTTTGCGACGAGTAATTATCTGGCTGCCGATCAGGTTCCCGCCTTTGTGCTGCCTCAGCACCCCTCTGGCGTGATGACGCTCGCTTCTGCCCATCCGGTCTACTGTTGCCCGCTGCGTGAGCGTGAGCCGCTGCTGAGGCTGGCTAAATCGGCGCTGGTCACAGCCTATCCTCTGCCTACCGGTGAAATGCTGATGGTCGTGAATATCCACGCGGTTAACTTCAGCCTGGGCGTCGACGTCTACAGCAAACAACTGGGCCCGATAGGGGAGCAGATTATGCATCATCGCGGTCCGGTGATCATGGCCGGGGACTTTAATGCCTGGAGCCGTCAGCGCATTAACGCGCTCTACCGCTTTGCCCAGCGCATGAAGCTGGAAGAGGTGATGTTCACTGCCGACCACCGCCGTAAAGCGTTTGGTCGCCCGCTGGATTTTGTCTTTTATCGCGATCTCAGGGTAAGTGAGGCCTCAGTGCTGGTGACGCGGGCTTCCGACCATAATCCTTTACTGGTGGAGTTCAGTTCAGGAAGGGAGTCCGGGGCAGACAGAAAAGAGTAAAGCGCAGATGGCTGCGGATGAATAAAAGAAAAAGGCTGACAATTGTCAGCCTTTTCAACGTATCAGGTATCAGGTGTCGCGTTATTATTCACAAACAGCGTTAAATTATCGCCGGGTTGAATATCTTTCGCGCTGTCCAGCACACTGTTCCAGCGCATCACGTCTTTAATATTGACGCCGTGATGCCGTGCAATACTGTCAAGAGAATCACCCTTACGAACACGATAGGTGATGCTGTTGCCGTTATCAGCCAGTCGGGTGCCATTCGAACCGATAGTCAGCGTCTGACCCGGTCGGATATCGGCACCGCGCAGGTTATTATCCTGCTTCAGTGTGGAGACGCTAACGCCAAGCTTCGCGGCGATACCCGAGAGCGTATCACCCCGTCGCACCTTGTACCCGCCGCTCGCACTCGCTTTCGCAAGCTGAGTTGGCTGTACGGCTGCGATGTCACCGGACGCCAGTGAGTTACGCAGTCTGGCGACGTTCGACTTCGGCACCATAATATAGTGCGGGCCGTTTGGCGCGGTTGCACCGCCTTTGTAGCCGGTATTGAAGCTCTTCAGTTTCGTGAGCGACATACCTGCCATTTCGGCAGCCTGCGTCAGCTGTATCTGCTGACCCACTTCCACCCGTGCCAGTGCACGGCTTTCGTTAGGTGTCGGCAGTTTGATACCGTAACGCTTGTTATGTTTGAGCAGTTCACTCAGAGCTAACATTTTCGGCACATACACCGTGGTTTCGCGTGGCAGCGATAAGTGCCAGAAGTCAGTCGGCTTACCGCGCGCCTTATTCTGTTTTATCGCTTTGAGTACACGTCCCTCACCACTGTTGTATGCGGCAATGGTTAATAACCAGTCACCGTCAAACATAGTGTTAAGACGCTGCATCATATCCAGCGCAACCCGTGTGGATGCGACAACATCCCGTCGCCCATCGTAATACTGGTTCTGTTTCAGACCATAATTTCGACCCGTTGAGGCAACTATCTGCCAGATACCAGCGGCATTGGCGGATGAGGTTGCGCGAGGGTCAAAAGCGCTCTCCACTATGGGTAGCAGTACCAGTTCCATCGGCATTTTACGTTTCTGTATCTGCTCGACTATCCAGTACATGTACGGCTCTGCCCGTAATGTTACATCGTGGAGATAGCTCTTATTTTTTAAAAATTTACTTTTTTGTTCGCGGATTGCCGGGTTTTCCGGAATCCCCATCTTCAACTCGTCACTAATGAAACTCCAGAGATCTGCGTCTGCTGCGAGGCCAGTTCCATCTTCCTGCCATCGCGGCGACAAAAACTCGTCTCCGTACTTTCCATTTTCACCTTGACCAGCTGAAGACAGGCTCTGTGCATGCTGTTCGGGGATATTGGCATCGTTCCTCGACGCCTGACATCCTACCAGCAAGACTGAGGCGAGTAAGATCGCTTTAGCCTTCATGTGTGTGTCAATAGTTCGCTTAAAAGACGAGCAACTATACGTGACGACTTTTCACAACACAACCCGAAAAATCAAAAAGCGTCTTTCTTCTCGCGTAGAACGGCAAATGTGTGCCATACCGGTTCATCATTCACGTTAACGTTTAACGCCCTTTGCAAATCAATATCTTGCGTGCGGAGAAATAAATTTATTGACCGTTCGTGCCCCAGTTTTGTGGGCAGACTAATGCCATTTTCGGCGCGTAAGTCCTTAATTTTCTGATATTCGGTCATTATTTGCGGGTCATGGGGCAGAATAGCCGCAGCAAACTTCAGGTTAGATAAAGTATATTCATGCGCGCAGCAGACCAGCGTGTCATCCGGAAGCTGATTAAGCTTTTGAAAGGATTCATACATCTGCTCTGCGGTGCCTTCGAAAAGACGTCCGCAACCACCCGAAAAAAGTGTGTCGCCACAGAAAAGATAAGGTGAGCTGTAATATGAGATATGTCCTAAAGTGTGACCAGGGGTATGAATCACCTCGAACGTCAGGCCGAGCACCGTCACCTGATCGCCCTCGCTGACCACCGTTCTGGCCCCTTTGGCGACCGTTTCCTGCGGGCCGTAAACTTCGAGCGCCGGGAAATGTTCACACAGCGTTTTCACCCCACCCGTATGATCGTTGTGGTGGTGAGTTAACAGAATCGCCACCGGCTGCCAGCCGTTAGAGGCCATTTTTTCTAATACCGGCTGAGCTTCACCGGGATCGACAATCAGACACTGACCTTCATCATTATTCAGCGTCCATATGTAGTTGTCCTGCAATGCAGGAATACTGGTAAGATTCATCATCACCTCTAGCAGGTCGTAGGAATAAGGAAGAGCGTAAAGCATGAAGCCCGCGAAAACACGCCAGATTCTGAACGCTCCGCTATCGTGGCGCGATATGCCGTGGGGAGACTATTTCCGCGACGCGCTGACCCAGCAGCTTCAGCCTTATCTCGGAAAGCTTTATGGCTTTCATATGCTTAAGCTTGGCAACCTCAGCGCAGAAATCAACACCGAACACTGTGCTATTTCACATCAGGTCAACGTGGGCAGCGAGGGCGAGCTGTTACAGGTGCTGGCTGACCCCCTGCAGCTTCCCTTTGAGTCGAAGTCGATTGATGCCTGTCTGCTGGCGCATACGCTGGCCTGGAGTCAGGACCCGCATCGGGTGTTGCGGGAAGTGGACAGGGTACTCATTGACGACGGCTGGATGATCATCAGCGGCTTCAATCCCTTCAGCCTGCTCGGGGTCACGAAAATGATTCCGGGGTTAGGCCGTAAGGCGCCCTGGAGCGGACGGATGTTCAGCCAGATGCGTCTGCTCGACTGGCTGAGCCTGCTGAACTATGAGGTGGTTTACCGCACCCGGTTTCAGGTGGTGCCGTGGCATCGGCAGGGGGGAAAACTGATCAGCGCCCACTTACCGGCGCTGGGGTGCCTGAATATTGTCGTGGCACGTAAACGCACCTTCCCGCTGTTGCCGACACGGGCGAAGAAGAGCATGAGTCCCAGCCAGATCCGCCAGACCGTCAATGCTACCCGCCAGTTCCGGCAGGCAGACGATCAGGACTCGCTCTTGTAACCGATATCTTCAAAGGCGGGATTTTCCGCCGCGCTGCGGGCCAGCACGTCGCAGCGCTCATTCTCGGGATGTCCCGCGTGGCCTTTAACCCACTCCCACTGAATCTTGTGGGTGCTGAGGGCCTGATCGAGACGCTGCCAGAGGTCGACATTCTTCACCGGTTTTTTATCCGCGGTTTTCCAGCCGCGTTTTTTCCAGTTATGGATCCAGCTGGTAATTCCCTGACGCACATACTGGCTGTCGGTACTGAGCACCACATCGCAAGGCTGCGTCAGCGCTTCAAGCGAAATAATGGCCGCCATCAGTTCCATCCGGTTATTGGTGGTGAGGCGATAGCCCGCGCTGAAGGTTTTCTCATGCTGGCCATAACGTAAAATCGCCCCGTAACCGCCGGGACCGGGATTTCCAAGACAGGATCCATCGGTGAATATTTCTACCTGTTTGCGCATCTCTGGTAGACTTCCTCTCAAAAACGTCAAGTCTGACATAAAACGGGTCTTATGAGCACTGCAAATAACCGCCAGATCGTACTCGATACTGAAACCACCGGCATGAACATGATCGGGGTCCATTATGAGGGGCACCGCATCATTGAGATTGGTGCGGTCGAGGTGATTAACCGTCGCCTGACCGGCAACAATTTCCATATGTACCTGAAGCCCGATCGGCTGGTCGATCCGGAAGCCTTCGGCGTTCACGGGATTGCAGATGAGTTCCTTGCCGACAAACCGATGTTCAGCGAGATTGCGGATGAGTTTCTCGACTATATCCGCGGCGCCGAACTGGTGATCCATAACGCGCCGTTCGATATCGGCTTTATGGATTACGAGTTCTCAAAGCTGAATCGCGGCATTGAGAAAACCGAAACCTTCTGCAAAGTGACCGACAGCCTGGCGCTGGCGCGGCGCATGTTTCCCGGCAAGCGTAACAGCCTGGATGCGCTCTGCTCGCGTTATGAGATAGACAACAGCAAGCGAACGCTGCACGGCGCACTGCTCGATGCCGAGATCCTGGCGGACGTGTTCCTGACCATGACCGGCGGGCAGACCTCACTGTCGTTTTTATCCGAAAGTGAAAGCGCCCGTCAGGCGCAGGGCGAGAGCATTCAGCGCATCGTACGTCCCGCCTCGGCACTGCGCGTGGTGACGGCCAGCGACGAGGAGATCGTTGCTCATGAGTCACGCCTGGATCTGGTCATGAAAAAGGGCGGCAGCTGCCTGTGGCGCGGCTGAATGACGGAAATTTGTGGATAAAATCAACGGCGAGCTGAAAAAAACGGCAAACGATCGCGCCGTCAGGAAAAAGCGTTGACGCCGCAGCGGCCTGCCATTACTATGCGCCTCGTTCTCGACGGGGAACAAAGCGCGGAGCGGTAGTTCAGTTGGTTAGAATACCTGCCTGTCACGCAGGGGGTCGCGGGTTCGAGCCCCGTCCGTTCCGCCAATCTCTTTAAAAAAGCCGATTCAGAAATGAATCGGCTTTTTGCTGTCTGCGATTCCGTGGCGGGTTACTCTTTCTGCGCCACGACCTCACCCTGCCAGCGCGCACTGTCTGCCGCTTCACGCTCTTCACGGGCGATAAAGCGGTAGCAGCCTGCCGCCAGACCGGCTCCGATAAACCAGCTGAAGTTCGCCACCTGATGCAGGGAAGGGATGAAGCTGATCACCAGGCAGATGGCTACAGACGGCAGCAGCGCGGCAATCGCTTTAGGGTTAAACCCGCCGCGATACCAGTACCGGCCCGCTGGCGTGGCGTTAAACAGGTCGTCGACCGAGATGCGTCCGCGTTTGATCAGGTAGAAATCGGTCAGCAGAATCCCGAACAGCGGCCCGATAAAGGAGCCCAGGACATCCAGGGTGTAGTGAATCAGTTCAGGTGACTGGAACAGGTTCCACGGCGTTAACAGCACCGAGCCCACCGCGGCGATCATCCCGCCGGTGCGGAAGCTGATTTTCTGCGGTGAACAGTTAGAGAAGTCGAAAGCGGGTGAGACGAAGTTCGCCACAATGTTGATGCCGATAGTGGCGGTAATCATCGTCAGCAGCCCAATCGCTACCGCCAGGTCGTTGCCGACCATGCTCACGGTCTCGATCGGATCGGTGATCATTTTACCAAACAGCGACTGGGTGCCCGACACGATGACCACCGTCACCACGGAGAAGAGCAGGAAGTTAAACGGCAGGCCCCAGCGGTTGCCACGACGGATCTCTGACATGCTTTTGCCGTAGCGGGAGAAATCACCAAAATTCAGCAGTGGCCCGGAGAAGTAGGAGACGACCAGCGCGGTTGCGGTAATCATCTGCCACGTCTGCTCACCCGGGGTGAGTGATTTACTGGCGAGGGTAAAAGAGATTCCATCAAAGCCGGTCTTGTATACAATCCAGCCCGCCAGCGCCACCATCACCACATAGACAGCCGGACCCGCCACATCAATAAACCGTTTGATGGCGCTCATGCCATGCCAGAAGACCATCGCCTGCAGCAGCCACATCACGCCAAAGCAGCACCAGCCCAGCAGCGACAGGCCAAGCCAGTGTGGCTCGGTCATTGAGTTCAGTGACGGGGCGAACTTCAGCAGAACCAACATCAGCGCGTTCGCCGCCAGGTAGGTCTGGATGCCATACCAGGCAAAAGCGATCAGCCCGCGGATGACCGCCGGAATATTCGCGCCAAACACGCCAAACGCCTGACGGCAGATCACCGCATAGGGAACGCCTGCCATCTGGCTCGGTTTTGCCACCAGATTGGCACAGATCTGCACGATGCAGATCCCGGCCAGCAGGCAGAGCAGCACCTGCCAGCTGGCTAATCCCAGCGTGAAGAAGCTGGCCGCCACCACATAGCCGCCCATGCTGTGGACATCTGACATCCAGAACGAAAAAATGTTGTACCACGACCAGTTCTGGTCGCGGGTGGGCGCCAGATCGTCGTTACAGAGACGTGGGCTGTAACTGGCGTTAGCGTCAGAGGCCGTGCTGGCCACCGTGGAATGATTTGGCATGAAACCTGCTCCTCTACCCGAGAGTGAAATGAATAATCTGGTAAAGGGGTATTGCAGGATTCAGGCCAGATTTCTTTTCCTGTATACAATATTTGCTGTTCACGTATACGATATGTGGCGTACAGAAAGCTTCCGGAGCAGGTAATGACAAGTAAAACAGGCCAGCGAGACGCCGCCAGAACGCAGGATAAAGATGAAGGGATCTACCAGGCGCTGATGACCGCCATTGTGGAGCATCAGCTGCCGCCGGGCAGTAAACTGCCGGAAGAGGCGCTCTCCGGCGTGTTTGGAGTAAGCCGCACCGGCATTCGCAAAGTACTGCAGCGCCTTGCGGCGGTGCAAATGGTCACCCTGACGCCCAAACGTGGTGCGCAGGTCGCCACCCCTGGCGTTGAAGAGGCGCGGGAGATCTTCGCCACCCGCAGTTTAATGGAGTGCGCCAATCTGCACGCCGTGCTGGCCCATCTGCAGCCCCCGCATCTGGTGGCGCTGGAACAGCTTATCGCACAGGAGAATCAGGCCCACGCCGCGCATGATGGCCCGGCAGCCATCCGGCTTTCGGCAGCCTTTCATATTCAGCTGCAGGCGATTTCCGGTAATCAGGTGCTCACCGGAATGGTGACCAGCCTGACGCAGCGCTCGTCGCTGGTGATTGCCGCCTATGGCGCGCCGTGGCAGCGCGGCTGCCGCTGTGACGACCACACGCATCTGCTGACCCTGTTACGGGCACGTGCGCTGCAGCCGCTGACTGAGGCGCTGCAGCACCATTTTGAGCATATTGTTTCCAGCCTGCACTTTGAGCGCAGCGGTGAAACGCTGCCCGACTTTTCACGACTGTTTGCCACGGGCAAAGGAGCGGCCTCATGAGCCTGATTCAGGTCATTAACCCCAACACCAGCCTGGCGATGACCGAAACCATCGCTCAGGCTGCCCGTGCGGTTGCCGCACCCGGCACCGACATTCTGGCCGTTTCACCCTCGCAGGGCGTGCCTTCCATTGAAGGGCATTTTGATGAGGCGATCGCGGCCATCGGGGTGCTGGAGCAGGTCAGGCTGGGGCGGGAGCAGGGCGTCAGCGGACATGTGATTGCCTGTTTTGGCGACCCGGGATTACTGGCGGCGCGCGAACTGGCCAGCGGGCCGGTCATCGGTATCGCAGAAGCGGCGATGCATACCGCCACGCTGCTGGCGACGCGCTTTTCGATTGTCACCACGCTGCCGCGCACGCTGGTGATTGCCCGTCATCTTCTGCAGCAGTATGGCTTTACCCATCACTGTGCCGCGCTGCATGCCATCGATCTGCCGGTGCTGGCGCTGGAGGATGGCAGCGGACTGGCGCAGGAAAAAGTGCGTGAGCGTTGCCTCCAGGCCAAACGGGAAGATGGCAGCGGCGCGATTGTGCTCGGCTGTGGCGGCATGGCGACGCTGGCCGCCTCCCTGACGCAGGAGCTGGGTCTGCCGGTGATTGATGGCGTCGGCGCGGCCGTAAAAATGGTGGAGTCGCTGGTGGCGCTTGGCTTTGGCACCAGCAAACATGGCGATCTGGCCTGGCCTTTGCAGAAACCTCTCTCAGGTGCGTTTCAGCATCTAAACTAACGGAACTTTCCAGACAGAAGACAGGAAGCGAGTAATGACTGACGCTGCAGAGAAGAAAGAGTACAGCTTTAACAAAAACTATCCGCGCGATTTGATCGGTTATGGTGCTCATCCGCCGCACGCCGCCTGGCCCAACAACGCCCGGGTGGCGGTGCAGTTTGTCCTGAATTACGAAGAGGGGGCGGAGAACAGCGTGCTGCACGGTGACGCCGGCTCCGAGCAGTTCCTCTCCGACATCATCGGTGCCGCCAGCTATGCCGACCGTCATATGTCGATGGAGTCACTCTATGAGTACGGCTCGCGCGCCGGTTTCTGGCGCATCCACAATGAATTTCAGAAGCGCGGTCTGCCGTTAACCGTGTTTGGCGTGGCGATGGCGCTGGCGCGTCACCCGGAGGTTGTCGAAGCGATTAAACAGGCGGACTACGATGTGGTCAGTCACGGCTGGCGCTGGCTCCACTATCAGGGCGTGGATGCGAAAACCGAACGTCAGCATATGCAGCAGGCAGTGGATGTGCTGACCGATCTGTTTGGGAAAGCCCCAACCGGCTGGTATACCGGACGTGACAGCCCGAACACGCGCCGGCTGGTGGTGGAGCAGGGCGGCTTCAGCTACGACAGCGATTACTATGGCGACGACCTGCCGTTCTGGACGCAGGTGACCTGTCAGGATGGCACGATTAAGCCGCACCTGATTATTCCCTACACCCTGGAGTGCAATGACATGCGCTTTGCCTCGCCGCAGGGATTTAACACCGCCGAGCAGTTTTTCACCTACCTGCGTGACAGCTTCGATGTGCTGTATGAAGAGGGCGAGACCGCGCCGAAGATGATGTCGATCGGGATGCACTGTCGCCTGCTGGGGCGTCCGGGCAAATTCCGTGCGCTGCAGAATTTCCTCGACCACATTCAGCAGCATGACGACGTCTGGATCTGTACCCGCCAGCAGATCGCCGATCACTGGATCGCGACACACCCGGCACCCTAAGCCGGTTCCGGTGCGTCGCCTCCCTCGGGCCAGGCGACGCACCGGCGATAATCAGCTCATCAGACTGACCTGGGCGGCCACAATGCACCAGCCGTGCGGCATGCGAACCCAGGTCTGCTGCTGACGGCCGGTTTTATCACTGCCGGCACGGGTAAATTCGGTGCTGCAGACCGCATAATCCTCGCCAAAGGTGGTGATCACCGTATTCCGCAGCGTCCGGTCGAGGCCCGCAGCGGGGCGCGCAGCCCGGAAGGCGCGAATCTCATCGATGCCATACAAATTTTCACCGGCCCCGAGGCGTACGGTGCGCGGGTCGTGCCAGAAAAGCGCATCCAGTTCAGCCACGTCATTGCTCACCAGCGCCTTTTCGTAACGCCAGAACTGCGCCGTCACCTCGCTGACCACCTGCGGTAAATTAATCTCTCTGTTCATCAGGCTCCTGCCATCGTGATTTGCGGCAGGGTGATGCCGCGTTGTTCCAGTGTCCAGGCGGCACGTAATGCCGCCGCTTCATTAAACGGGCGGGCGATAAGCTGTAATCCAATCGGCAGGCCGCTTCGGGTCGCCAGCGGCACGGTACAGACCGGCAGTCCCAGGAAGGAGATGGGCTGCGTCAGCATGCCCATGCTCGCTTTGGCGGGCAGCGATTCACCCTGAATTGACAGCGTCTGCTGACCGATGGTGATCGCGCTGCAGGGGGTTGCCGGGGCGATCAGCACATCGAAGCGATCAAACAGCGGCAGCACCTGCTGCTGGAAATGACGACGAAAGCGCTGGGCCTGCACATACCAGGCGCCGGGCATCATCGCGCCGGCCAGCAGACGCTCGCGTGAGTTGGGTTCAAACACCTCAGGCTTCTGACGCAGGGCAGGCAGATAGTGATTCCCCCCCTCGGCGGCGGTCATGATAAAGGCTGCTGAACGCGCCAGCTCCGCCTCCGGCATCACCACCTCCTCCTGCGCTTCCAGCGCGGCTGCGACGGTAGCCACCGCCGCGCGGGCGTCCTCATCGCACCAGCGGGCAAAAAAACCGCCCAGCACGCCACAGCGCAGCCCTTCACTGCCCTGCGACAGGCCGGGCAGCGTGGCCTCCGGCGGCCGGGCGGCCTGAAACGCATCTGCGGGGTCTGCGCCCTGCAGCAGGTCATAAACCAGCGCCAGGTCTTCCACCCGCCGGGCCAGCGGACCGATATGATCGAGGCTGGCAACAAAGGGGTGGCTGCCGCTGCGTGACAGCCGGCCAAAAGTGGGTTTCAGGCCAAAAATGCCGCACAGCGACGCGGGCACCCGGATTGAGCCGTTGGTATCGGTGCCCAGCGAAAAGTGAACCAGCCCGGCGGCCACGGCGGCAGCCGACCCCCCGGACGAGCCGCCTGCGACGCGGCTTAAATCGCGTGGGTTACGGG
>NZ_PUGA01000061.1:0-17424 GCF_003236725.1 Pantoea sp. ARC270 | reverse complement strand
GTCCGGCACCGCGCACATCCCCTACGCACTCATAACGATCCATCAGGGTTTTCAGCTCAGCCAGCAGCTTCGCGCCGACGACCCGGCTGTGTTCCTGCAGCCCCTCTTCGGTGATCACCTTCAGCACAGCCTGCGCCGCGGCCATGGCGACCGGATTGCCGCCAAAGGTGTTGAAGTAAGGAATCGAGTCGCTGAAGGCGGCCAGCACATCACTTTTTGCCAGCAGCCCGGAAACGGGGATGCCATTGCCCATTGGCTTGCCGGTGGTAATGAGATCGGGCACGACATCGTGGCGGCCAAAGCCCCAGAAGGCGTCGCCGGTGCGGCCAAAGCCAGGCTGGACTTCATCGGCAATAAAGATCCCGCCGTTGGCGTGCACCACATCGACCGCTTTTTTCAGGAAGCCGCGCGGATTGGGCAGTACACCGTCCGAGGAGAAAATCGAGTCCGCCAGGAAACCGGCAAATTTAATGCCGTGCGCCGCCATGTCATCGATCTGCTGCTGAATCTGGTCAGCGAACCAGTCGCCAAGGTCGGGCGCATCCACCCGGTAGGCATCCGGCGGCATCACCAGCCGTGTGGTGGGGGCCAGCGGCTGTCCGCTGCCCAGCGCCGGCGACGCACCGGAGGTCAGCTCACTGGTGCCGTGATAGGCCTCCTTGCTGACAATGATGCCGGTGCCGCCGCTGAAGGCGCGCGCGACGCGGATTGCCAGGTCATTCGCTTCCGAGCCGGTGCACATATACATCGCACGATCGATCGCCGCAGGTGTGGTCGCCAGCAGCGCTTCACTGTAATCGAGGATATTTTCATGCAGGTAACGGGTGTGGGTGTTCAGCATTTTCATCTGCTGCGTCACCGCCTCGATCACCGCCGGATGGCAGTGGCCGATGCTCGCCACGTTGTTATACACATCGAGATATTTATCACCTGCGGCATCCCACAGGTATTGCCCTTCACCCCGCACCAGATGAACCGGTTTGCGATAGAACAGACGATAGGATTCGCCAAGCACTTTGCTGCGTTTATCGGTCAGTTTGCGCGTGTCGCTGTCCAGCGCATCGGCATGTTCGGCACGAAAACTGTTGGTATCCATAATGGTGGAACGCGTGGCCATAATGACTCCCGTGACAAGGATGAAGGAGGAAGATCAGACCCCTCCATCATGCCTGCCTGAAAATAAAATGCAACCAAATACACAAATACAACAAAATACACATGACGCAGGGAGATCGCCGCGTTAAGCTGATGCCTGATTCAGACGGACTCCTGCGCCTCACTGGCGTATTATCCGTGCTCTTCGCGCTTAAAAAGGAAACCGCTATGCTGCAGGAAACGCGCCTTCATCGCATCCGCGCCCTGCTGACCCGACTCAATCAGGTCAGTACCGAGCGCATCATCAGGGAGCTGGGGGTCTCACGCGAAACCGCGCGCCGCGATATCATCGAGCTGGAAGCGCTGGGGCTGGCGCGCCGCGTCCATGGCGGACTGGTGGCGATAGAACCCTCGGCAGAGCCGCCGCTGACGGAACGTCGCAGTACGCAGACCCGGGAGAAGCGCGCGATCGCCCGCGCCGCCGCGCAGCTGCTGCAGCCCGGACAGACGCTGTTCCTTGATGCGGGCAGTACCACCACGCTGCTGGCAGAAGAGCTGCACGCCCTGTCCGGCCTGACGATCGTGACCAACAGCCTGCAGGCCGCGCTGGCGCTGAGCGCCGGAGAGGAAGACCAGCCTCTGAATAATCAGATTATTTTGCTGGGCGGGAATATGTCCGCCGGGGCGCAACAGACGCGCGGTGAGATCACCGTGGGCGAAATCATCCGCTACCGCGCCGATGTGGCGCTGCTGTCGCCGGTTGGCATTGAGGCCGATTGTGGTGCCAGCAGTTTTCATCCGCATGAAGCGGCCATCGCCCGGGCAATGGTTCAGCAATCCGCCGCCTGCTATCTGCTGGCCGATCACACCAAGCTGGGCGTGGTCAGCCGGACAATCTACGCGCCGCCGCAGGCGATCAGCCTGCTGATTACCGACAGCGGCGGGGATAACGGTGCCGAACTGGATGCGTTGCAGCAGGCGCTGCCCCGGTTGATCGTGGTCTAGCGAAGCGGCAACGGCAGGTAATTTAACGCAGCCGCTGCGGGTGGCTGTAGACCGTGGCCCGGCCCGGCTTGCTGAAGCCGACCAGCGTCAGGTTGCAGCGCTCAGCCACCTCAACCGCCAGACGGGTCGCGGCAGAGACGGCGAACAGGATCTCGACGCCGCACATGGCGGACTTCTGCACCATCTCATAGCTGGCGCGGCTGGAGACCAGCAGCGCCCCCGGCCCCCACGCGGCCTGGCTGCGATAGCCCAGTAGCTTATCGAGTGCCACATGGCGACCCACATCTTCACAGCCGCCGGCCAGCTGACCATCGGGCTGGATCCACGCCGCCGCATGGGTGCAGCCGGTTTTCTGTCCGACAGGCTGAAACTCTTTCAGCTGTCCCAGCGCCCGATCGAGCTGATCCAGCGCAAAGGTCTGGGTAAAGGGTAACGGCGACAGCGGCTTGCCGATCTGATCCAGCTGTTCAACGCCACACACGCCACAGCCGGTCCGGCCCGCCAGCGCACGGCGCTGCGCTTTCAGCGCCATAAAGCGGCGGCTGGAAAGCTCAATCTGGACTTCAATACCGTGACAGCCCGGCACGATGTCCATGCCGAAAATATCGCCTGGCGCGTCGATAATGCCCTCTGACAGCGAAAAACCCAGCGCGAACGCCTCCAGGTCTTTGGGGGTGGTCATCATCACCACGTGAGAGATGCCGTTATAGACCAGCGCCACCGGCACCTCATCCGCCAGCCAGTCAGGCTGAGCCGTCATCAGATCGGCACGCTGCCAGACCTGCGCTGTGCTGACGCCGGCCTGAATTGTTAAATCTTCGCCTGAGTCAGGCTGGATAGCTTTCAAAAAATAGGACCTGTTGTTAATAAATAATTGCCGGTGCGGCTGCACGGCGAGGGGCTGACATCGTCTGATTTTGCCTGCAGGCCCGGCACAGCGCAAATAAACAGCGGGGCAATTCATGCGGTTTCAGGTGTGCCAGGGGCGCGGCCACGGCCGCGGGTGTGCAAAATGAGAAGGGGCACGGCTCCGGCATTAACATCCGGGAGCAAATCACCCCCGCCATCCGCGGCTGATGCTGAAAATGGACTTGCAATGCCGCTCTCCCGCCGCAGGTTTTTAACAAAATTTAGAAAAAGAATTACTAATCGCTAACCTGTTGACCCTGGTCAACTTACAGGCAATCAGGGCTGTTATTTTGCAGGGCTTCGCAATGGAGCCGGAAAAGAAGAACGATAACATGCAAATTAACAGACGGAGTTTTTTTAAGATCTGTGCGGGCGGACTGGCGGGAACCAGCGCGGCGTTGCTCGGTTTTGCCCCCACCACAGCCTTAGCCAGTGTCCGGGAGTTCAAGCTCATTCGCGCCAGAGAGACACGGAATAACTGCACCTACTGTTCCGTCGGCTGCGGCATGCTGATCTACAGCCTGGGGGATGGCGCTAAAAATGCCAGTGCCTCGATTTACCACATTGAAGGCGACCCGGACCATCCGGTCAGTCGCGGATCGCTCTGCCCCAAAGGCGCGGGCGTGATCGACTTTATTCACAGCGAGCAGCGGCTGAAGTACCCGGAATACCGTGCACCGGGCTCTGACACATGGCAGCGCATCAGCTGGGAGGAGGCATTTGATCGTATTGCCCGCCTGATGAAGCAGGATCGCGATGCCCACTTCCAGACCACCAACGCCGCAGGGGTCACGGTAAACCGCTGGCCAACCACCTCCATGCTCTGCTCCTCCGCCGCCAGTAATGAGACCGGCCTGCTCGACCAGAAGTTTGCCCGTTCGCTGGGCATTCTGGCGCTGGAGAACCAGGCGCGTCTCTGTCACGGCCCGACCGTGGCGGCGCTGGCCCCCAGCTTTGGTCGCGGAGCCATGACCAACAACTGGAATGACATCAAAAATGCCAATGTGGTGATGATCATGGGCGGCAACCCAGCCGAGGCGCATCCGGTCGGCTTTAAATGGGTCATTGAAGCGAAAACCCGGAACAAGGCGCAGGTCATTGTGGTCGATCCGCGCTTTAACCGCTCTGCCGCCGTTGCCGATTTTTACGCGCCCGTGCGGGCGGGCAGCGACGTCGTGTTCCTGATGGGGGTGATTAACTATCTGCTGCAGCACAACCTGATCCAGCAGGAGTATGTTCGCGCCTTCACCAACGCGGCCCTGATTGTCAGCGACGGCTTCAGCTTCAGCGACGGTCTGTTCAGCGGCTATGATGCCGACACCCGTCAGTACGATCGCCAGAGCTGGCACTATGAGCTGGATGAAAACGGCCATGCACGACGGGATGAGAGCTTCACTCATCCACGCTGCGTGCTGAATCTGCTGAAAACCCATGCCAGCCGTTATACGCCGGAGATGGTCACACGGATGTGCGGCACATCGCAGGACGCTTTTATCGCGGTGTGCGAACAGCTCGCGTCGACCTGCGTGCCGAATCGCACCGCCACCATCCTCTATGCGCTGGGCTGGACCCACCACACTAACGGCTCGCAGATTATCCGCACGGCGGCGATGATCCAGCTGCTGCTGGGCAATATCGGTATGCCGGGTGGCGGCATCAATGCGCTGCGTGGTCACTCCAATGTGCAGGGGTTTACCGATCTCGGCCTGCTGTCACAGAGTCTGCCGGGCTATCTGCCGCTGCCCTCCGAGAAGATGACCACACTGGCCAGCTGGCTGGAGAAGGCCACGCCGGTTGCGCCTCTGCCGGGGCAGGTCAACTACTGGCAGAACACCGACAAATTTTTTGTCAGCCTGATGAAGAGTTTCTACGGCGATAAGGCCACGGCGGAAAACCAGTGGGGCTACGACTGGCTGCCGAAATGGGACAAAAGTTACGACTGCATGGCGCAGGCGGAGATGATGGAACAGGGCGCGCTGAATGGCTGTCTGATTCAGGGCTTTAACCTGCTGGCCGCCTTCCCGGACAAAAATAAGGCGGTGCGAGCCCTTTCCCGGCTGAAGTTTATGGTGGTGATCGATCCGCTCAGCACGGAAACCGCCAGCTTCTGGCAACATCACGACGCGTTCAACGACGTCGACCCGGCGCAAATCCAGACCGAAGTGTTCCGCCTGCCCTCCTCCTGCTTCGCGGAAGAGTCGGGCTCGGTCGCAAACTCGTCACGCTGGCTGCAGTGGCACTGGGCTGCCGCCGAGCCGCCCGGAGAAGCGCTGCACGACGGAAAAATTCTCGGCAATCTGTTTATGCGGCTGCGCGAACTTTATCGTCTCGAAGGCGGTGCAAACCCTGAGCCGCTGATGGCCATGCGCTGGGACTACCGCGATCCGTTCAATCCTGAGCCGGAAGAGGTGGCGCAGGAGAGCAACGGCCAGGCGCTGGCCGATATTTATGACGCCAGTGGCAGGCTGCTGCTGAAAAAAGGTCAGCAGCTCAACAGCTTTTCAGAGCTGCGTAACGATGGCACCACCGCCAGCGCCTGCTGGATCTACAGCGGCAGCTGGACGCCGGACGGTAACCAGATGGCGCGGCGCGACAATGCCGATCCCTCCGGGCTGGGCGCGGTCTCCGGCTGGGCCTGGTCATGGCCGGCCAACCGCCGCATTCTCTACAACCGCGCCTCTGCGGATGCGCAGGGTAAAGCCTGGGATCCGCAGCGCCGCCTGATTGAGTGGGACGGCGCACGCTGGCACGGCATCGATGTGCCGGACTATCCGGTCACGCTGCCACCTCAGCAGCAGGCCGGGCCGTTTATCATGCAGCCCGACGGCATGGGTCACCTGTTTGCGCTGGATAAAATGGCGGATGGCCCGTTCCCGGAACACTATGAGCCGATGGAGAGTCCCCTCGCCGACAACCCCCTGCATCCGCAGCAGCGTCACAGCCCGGTCGTTCGTCTCTTCAGCAGTGACGTCGCACAGCTGGGCGAGGTCGCTGACTATCCCTGCGTCGCCACCACCTACTCCATCACTGAGCTGTTCCGCCACTGGACCAAGCACGCCCAGCTGAACGCCATTGCGCAGCCGGAGCAGTTTGTCGAAATCGGCACCGAACTGGCGGAGGAGAAAGGCATTCAGGCCGGTGACAGCGTCAGAGTCTCGTCACGCCGGGGTTATATCGAGGCCAAAGCGGTGGTTACCCGCCGTCTCCCGCGCCTGATGATTGACGGCAGGCCGGTGGATACCGTGGGTATTCCCTGTCACTGGGGCTTTGAGGGCACCACGCGTAAGGGCTTCCTCGCCAATACGCTGACGCCTTCCGTTGGCGACGCCAACTCGCAGACCCCGGAGTACAAGGGATTTTTAGTGAAAGTCGAAAAAGCGTAACGGTGGATGACCATGGCTTATCAATCACAAGATATTATCCGTCGCTCTGCGACCAGTGGCTTTACCCCGCCGCCGCAGGCGCGCGATCACCAGCGCGAAGTGGCGAAGCTTATTGACGTCACCACCTGTATTGGCTGCAAAGGCTGCCAGGTTGCCTGCTCCGAATGGAACGACATCCGCGATGAGGTCGGTCACAACATCGGGGTCTATGACAACCCCACCGATCTGAGCGCCAAATCCTGGACAGTGATGCGCTTTTCAGAAGTGGAAGAGAACGGCAGGCTCGCCTGGCTGATCCGTAAAGATGGCTGCATGCACTGCGCCGATCCCGGCTGCCTGAAGGCCTGTCCGTCAGCAGGCGCCATCATCCAGTACGCTAACGGCATCGTCGATTTTCAGTCTGAGCAGTGCATTGGCTGCGGCTACTGCATCGCGGGCTGTCCCTTCAACGTGCCCCGCATCAATAAAGAGGATAACCGCGCCTATAAATGCACCCTGTGCGTGGACCGCGTCAGCGTCGGCCAGGAACCCGCCTGTGTGAAGACCTGTCCGACCGGTGCCATTCATTTCGGCAGCAAAAGCGACATGCTGACGCTGGCGGAGGAGCGCGTAACAGAGCTGAAGTCACGCGGCTTTGCGCAGGCGGGTCTCTACAACCCGGAAGGCGTGGGCGGCACCCATGTGATGTATGTGCTGCATCATGCTGACAAGCCCCAGCGCTATCACGGCCTGCCGGCGAATCCGGGCATCAGCCCCACCGTGACCTTCTGGAAGGGGATCTGGAAACCGCTGGCGGCGGTGGGTTTTGCCGCCACGTTCGCCGCATCAATTTTCCACTATGTCGGCGTCGGTCCGAATCGCGTCACCGACGCACACGACAGTGACGACGATCAGCAAAGGGAGGATAAATAATGAACAAGCCCGATCGTCTGGTGCGCTACCGCGCACCGGAACGCATTAATCACTGGATCGTCGCAATCTGCTTTGTCATCACGGCCTTAAGCGGTCTGGGTTTTTTCTTTCCCTCCTTCAACTGGCTGATGCAGATATTCGGCACGCCACAACTGGCGCGTATTCTGCATCCTTTCACCGGTGTGGTGATGTTTGCCGCTTTTATGCTGATGTTTTTGCGCTACTGGAAAGAGAACCTGATCAATCGTGATGACCTCTGCTGGGCCAGAAATATTCACCGGATTGCACGCAATGAAGAGGTGGGTGATACCGGTAAATATAACTTTGGTCAGAAGTGTGTGTTCTGGGCTGCTATCATCAGCTTAGTCCTGCTGCTTGCCAGCGGCATTGTGATCTGGCGACCTTACTTTGCTGATGCCTTCGCCATTCCGCTGATTCGTCTGGCACTGGTGGTGCATTCGGTGTCAGCAGTGGTACTGATCATCGTCATCATGGTGCATGTTTATGCTGCACTGTGGGTCAAAGGCACACTGACCGCGATGGTTGAGGGCTGGGTCAGCGCCGACTGGGCCAGACATCACCATCCCCGCTGGTTTCGTGAGCAGCGTAAACTGCCAGAAAAACAGGATAAACGCCCCTGATGAGTATTCGCATAATCCCGCAAGATCAGCTGGAGAAAGGCGAAAAGAACACGGCGGAGAGGATTCCGCCGTTACTTTTTCCACGGCTGAAAAATTTATACAGCCGTCGTGCTGCGCGACTGCGCGACCTGGCGGCGAAAAATCCACTCGGCGACTATCTGCGCTTTGCGGCAACGATCGCCGAAGCGCAGGAGATTGTGCTGTATGACCACCCGCTGCATATCGATCTGCATGCCCGACTGACGCAGAGCGCCAGCGAGGGTAAGCCGCCGCTGAACATCCACACCCTGCCGCGCGATCCGCACTGGCAGCGGCTGCTGCACTCGCTGATTGCCGAACTGAAGCCGGAGATGAGCGGTCAGGCGCTGGCGGTGCTGGAGAATCTGGAAAAAGCCTCCGCCACCGAGCTGGAGACGCTGGCCAGTGCGCTGTTTACCGGCGATTATGCGCAGGTCAGCAGCGACAGAGCGCCCTTTATCTGGGCGGCGCTCTCGCTCTACTGGGCGCAGATGGCGGCCCTGATCCCGGGCAAAGCGCGGGCGGAGATGGGCGATCAGCGGCAGTTCTGTCCGGTGTGCGCCAGTATGCCGGTCGCCAGCGTGGTCCATATGGGCAGTGATGAAGGCGCGCGTTACCTGCACTGTAATCTGTGCGAAAGTGAATGGCATGTGGTACGCAGTAAGTGTACCCAGTGCGAGCAGTCCCGCGATCTGCACTACTGGTCGCTCAACAGCGAGCTGGCGGCGGTGAAGGCAGAGAGCTGCGGCGACTGTGGCACCTACCTGAAGATGCTCTATCAGGAGAAAGATCCGGCCATCGAACCGGTGGCCGACGATCTGGCGTCGCTGATACTGGATGCCCGGATGGAGCAGGAAGGTTTTGCTCGCAGCAGTCTCAACCCCTTTATGTTTCCTGGCGAATAGGCGATGAATCCGGAGAACCCGATGAAACTGATTGGCAGCTATACCAGCCCGTTTGTGCGTAAGATTTCGATTATCATGCTGGAAAAAGGCATTACGTTTGAATTCGTCAACGCCTCGCCCTACAGCGATGACAGCCACGTACCGCACTACAATCCGCTGGGCAAAGTCCCGGCGCTGGTCGCTGACGATAAGCAAATCTGGTTCGACTCCAGCATCATCGCGGAATTTCTGGAACTGCGCGGGGCAGAGCCTGCCCTGCTGCCTGCTGATCCGCTTGCGTCGCTTAACATCCGTCAGCTGGAGAAGCTGGCGGATGGCATCTGCGATGCCGCGCTGGTGATCGTGCGCGAGCAGCTGCGGCCGGGGGATTTGCAGTCAGAGGAGGTGCTGGTGCGCAATCGGGAAAAGATTCAGCGCAGCCTCGACATGCTGGAAGCGAAAGCCGCAGAGGGAAAATGGCTCAACAACGGTCAGCTCAATCTGGCGGACATCGCCACCGGCTGTATGATTGGCTATCTCAATTTCCGCCGCGTGGTGCCTAACTGGTGTGTTGAGCGTCCGGCACTGGTGAAGCTGGCGGAAACGCTGTTTCAGCGTGAGAGCTTTGCAATGACAACGCCGCCTGCGGCGTGAGGGTGCTGTAGCCAGACCTATTAAGAGTGGCAATGGTGTCTGGCACAGTAGAACATTTTATCTGCTGGTCAGCAGCAGAGCTGATCAGAGGAGGCGATAGAGCGCTCGGGAACATGATAACCGTACTTACTAACAGGTTCTTTCAACTCGGTCACCGATACTGGGTTCTGGATTTTCATCTCATGCCTGTCCAGTAAATTCCTGCGGACAATCTCGTTTAAAATACGCTCCGGAATATTATCAGCATCAGAGGTTTTATCATCATGAACAATAAGGTGGCTTGCGTTTTCATACCCTGGTGCCCACATATTATTGTTAGGTAAGTTTTTATAAACGGCGATGAGTGGTTTTTTCCACGCAGCAGAGATATGTACTATCGAAGTATCAGGTGTTATGACCACATCCGATTCTTTGATCAATGCCATCACATGATGCAATGTACAAAAGGGATTTTTTATAACACCATCAGGGAGCGGCACTAATAATTCGTTACGATGATCCAGAACGATTAACTTTATTTCTTTACCTTTATTATTAACCAGATGAATAAGATCCAGCAATTGCTGTTGTGAGAAGCTTCTTTCTGGGGTACCTGCAAAGGCATTAATAATAATCTTTTTCTTATTTTTCCATGGTTTTAGAAAGTCTTTTACCTCATTAAGCACGCCATCAGGAAAATATAAAATATAATCGACGCTGCCTGTAGCTTTAACGCCAATCATTATGCAGAACAAAGACAATAATTCTGTAACATGCTGTTTTTCATTTTTAAAAGGTACTGAAACGGTGTAATGGCCCATATCAGATTTTTTATTTAACCCAATAACGAACCTCGCATTGATATCATTAAACAGTTTCATCCGATGCACCGGCGTTTCGGATAAACAAGGATCAATAATTAGATCATATTCATTTCTATTTAGCATCTTTATCGTTGCCCTTGAAACGTTGTGATTCAAAGACTTCAGGTAATGGTTATAACTGCAATTTCTCGCCTTATAAACATGTCTGATAAAAGGGTTATATTTTATTACGTCGTAACAGGCTTCATTTACCAGCACATCAACTGCATAGCCAGCCTGATGAAGCAACCTGATGAGTGGAGTCGAAACGATGATATCACCCACTTTGCCTTCATTTCGAACAAGCAATATGGTTTTCACAGAGTCTGGGTTAAAGGTGACTTTTGTCCGTTTATCCCACAGAAGCTTTGCAATTGCGATTCTTACTTTGAGCTTCACCTCTTTGAGAGAGTAATTTTTTCTTCGGTTCCACTCCCGTATTTTTTTGAATGGTCCCTTTAATACGGTGATCCTCACATCCTTATTCATTTCACCCTTCCTGCTTCCTGAGTACATCATTTTCATGATACCCAAACATCATAAATGAGCAGCTATTTTTTATATAAACTTTCCATTAAGCTTGTAATTCTACAACACCCGAAAACACTTAGACCATATAATAACCCTTATTTATTTCGTAGAATCATCATTCATCTAACATCGCTGGTTAGGATTTTGATACAGATACCTGTCAACGTTTAATCAAATACACTTTAGTGCATCATACGTTACGATATGGCAATTCAGGTTACCATATATAAGCATTTCACTTACAAATTGCCCATGCTGAACTGTAATTAATTATTTAATTAAAGAGGATTAGTTAAAAAATTGAGAAGCCATGACCTTTATTAACTGCATGCTTATTTCGTTCATAGCAGTGGGATAAACGCTTTTGGAGATAGTATTAACCATCGGAAAAAATCCGTTTTTCAGAGATGCCTCGCAATCTTTTCCGAAGCTTTCGGCGAGTTTACAAAGCAGACGATGTATATTTGAACAGTAGAAAACTGCAAAGGAAGAGTATAACGATGTGATCGCCGGGCTGGGATAGTTGATCATCCGGCTGGCTGAGGCATGCTCGACAGATAAAAAAATCCCGGCGCTGTGTGGTCGGGATCTTCTCAGTGGAAGTTAAAAGCCTTTCACTTTAAATAGGCGGAACAACACTATTCCAGCGCCTAATATAGCCCCTCCGACACCACCGATTTTCACTCCTCGTAAAACTTCATTCCATGTCAATCCAAACTCGTCTGTTAAAACCCACAAGATTGTGACAAAAAAGAGTTTTACTAATAATCCAGCGATAATTACGGAGATTAAGCAGATAAAGAATATGCAAAAACTTAGAATAAGCTCTCTTTTTAAAACATCATGCTGGAGATTCATTTGCTGACCTTATCAATAATCTTCTGAGCCTCAGAACTGCCATATTCGGAACTTAAGGAGCCGGTAACGTTTCCTGGCGCTCCGGGAATCTGACTCGGCAACATTTCCTTTGAGATCCCCAGCTGTCCCTTAATCTCAGTGTATCTCAGTAGTTCAGGATTAAACTTGGGATCCCAGCCTCCGGTAATCAATTTACCGGCAGTATTTGTAATCGGCTTCACAATATAATTGCCAACCCCATATCCAGCTCCCGCACCAAATCCATTTGTAATAGCACCAGTTAGTGGATCATCGCCATTTATCTGATTGGTTAAAGCGCCTCCGGCGGCATTCCAGATAACTGTCCCGGTCAGGCCATTTCCGATGGTAAGAACATTTGCCCAGCCAGCTATCACAGAATTAACCGGATTAATCACACCATTATCAATATACTGCATCCCGGCATTAGCACCTGCTCCCAGCGCCCACATAGCTTGGGCAGAAGTGGTTAAAGATGCCACTCCGCCCATAGCCAGTGCAGCCGCATAGGCTTTATTTTCCGCCAGGCCGCGCTTACAAGCTTCACCGGAAGGATTATCACTACAGGCGAGAACATCAGCACCATGCTCCCTGGCTTTTTCTGCCTGTGCCTCTTCGTTACCACCAAACAGATTGTTGTTGACCGCGTTCTGTCCCGCCTGCGCACCCGCCACCGCATCCGCCGTGCTGTTCCCAACTACGCCGCCTGCCAGACCCGCTGCCAGCGTCCCAAGGGCGCTGATTTGCTGTTTCTCCGTCTCGCTCAGGTCACCGACCGCTTTGCCCGGATACAGCAGGTTGATCACCAGCTTCGCCATCAGCTCACCGCTGACCGCTCCGGCTGCACCCGCCAGCGCTGAGTTGCCGGATGCGTATATGCAATTTCAGTCGGTTATCAGCACTTATTACAGCATACTTGTTCTGAATATCTCCGCATTCACGGCCGGCTTTACGACAGGCAGTCATTTCTCTGTCAAAAGCATGAGCCTCGTCGTAGCTAAGGTAGTTATTCTCAACAACAATCCCAACTCTGTGGATGAAATTTTATCCTATCTTTACTCTAAAATCCTTTTAGTTTAAATAGCCTGGCAATAACAAAAACAACACCAGTGAAAGTACCAATCACAAAACCAATTTTAATGATTTTAAGTATATCGGCTTTTGTCAAATCGAAAGATCCTGTTAGCATCCAAACTAAAATGTCTATAGACAAGGCTATACACAGGAAACTAACCACAATCCCCAGCATACAACCGATAAATAGAATCAGCAGATTTAATATTTTCTCATTGAAGATTTTCATTTCAATTTATTCTCAATGATTGGTTCGAGTTTTTTCCCTCCATACTCGGAAGAGAAAGACGCTCCAATGTCGCCAAAACTGCCAGGAATGTTACTGGGTGTTACTTCTTTTGATATGCCAAAATCGCCTTTAATCTCAGTATACTTTTGCAAAGTCGGATTAAACTTCGGATCCCAACCACCTTTCCACCAGTTTGTCCCGGCATTCACTCCCCATGAGAGCCCTTTACCAATGCCATAGCCGATACCAGAACCAGCACCATTGATGAGCGCACCAGACAGTGGGTCTTTGTCATCAATCCAATTACCCAGCGCACCACCTGCGGCATTCCAGCCGACTGTACTCGCAAGGCCATTGCCCATACTGATAACGTTCACCCAGCCTGCAATAGCCGCATTAGCTGGATCAATTGCTCCATCCGCCCAGTAGCTAATCCCCGCATTAGCGCCAGCACCAAGCCCCCACATAGTCTGAGCACCACCAGGCAGGAGAGCAACACTGCCTGTAGCCAGCGCTAACCCTACCGCATCATGTTCATTTTTTGCTTTCTGACATGCGCTTCCGGCAGGATTATCAGAACAGCTCGCCATATCGACACCATGCTGACGTATCCACGCAGCCTGTGACTCTTCACTGCCACCCAGCAGGTTATTCTCAACCGCGTTCTTACCCGCCTGCGCACCCGCCACCGCATCCGCCGTGCTGTTCCCAACTACGCCGCCTGCCAGACCCGCTGCCAGCGTCCCAAGGGCGCTGATTTGCTGTTTCTCCGTCTCGCTCAGTTCGCTGACCGTTTTCCCCGGATACAGCTGCTTCATAACAAGCTGCGCCATCAGTTCGCCGCTGACCCCGCCCGCTGCACCCGCTAGTGCGCTGTTGCCGGATGCATATGAGGTTACCGCACCCAGTACCGCGTGTGCCATCGCCTGTGCTTCAGGGTTGCCTTCCGTCAGCTTGTGTATCTGTTCCGCAAGATACGGTGCTGACGCGCCGCTTACCGCCTGCGCAAGGTTTCCGCCCGACAGCCCCTGCACCGCCGCCGTTGCCGCGCTGATGCCCTGCTGAAGGGACGAACCCGTCCCGAACGGCTTCATCGCCGTGTCGTAAGCCTGCTTCGCTATCTCATCTGACGTCGGGTTCAGCTTCCCTTTTCCTGCCAGCTCTTCCCTGGCAGCCGCCAGTGCTGCCGGGTCCTGCTGCGCCTTCAGGCCCGCTATCTGGCCCTGCGTCCGCGCGATATCCCCCGCCTGCGCCCCGATTTCGCCAATGAGTTGCGCCGCCTTCAGCCGGTTCTGCTCCTTCTCCTTGTCGAAAATAACGTCCAGACCCGGATTTGCTTTTGCCGCGTCCTGCGCCTATTTTCCTTCGAAGAGCATTTATCTGCTGCTGCGCCTGCTCGCGCTCTGCTGGGTCTTTGCTGTTGAGTTTCTGCTTCGCTATCTCCAGTCCCGTCTTCTCACTAACGTGCAGCCAGTTATTCTCAACGAAGGTGGGATCTACCAGCATCCGACACGCAGACCGTAATGATACGCCCACCTATTACAGCCGCTGTCCAACCCTTAACCTTAAAGGGCAATGGCTGGAAGAGGCGGGGTTTGCGACCGGGCAGCCAGTTAAGGTGTCGGATACCGGCCTAACAGGGGCCAGCCGAACCCGCTGCCACAGCTCACTATCAAGGGGCGATGGCTGGAAGCACTGGGCTTTACGACCGGGCAGAAGACCGAGGTGATCACCGGGCCGGGACAGCTGATCATCCGACTGGCGAATGAGGGATAACTGATTGATAACATTAAAATCCCATCCGGTTGGCTGGGATTCATTAATTAAGTGAAGTAACAATTTGATCGTAAAAAAAATCTCCAAAATCATCATAATATGGTTTAAAAGCAGCTTTTAGGTCTTTTATTCCCGGAGTCCATAGCAGAACTTTATTTTTTCCACCTTTGCTACAGTCCAACACAACATAATCACCATCGCCTGTCGCATTTATAATCACATAATTTTCAGATAGATTTGATTCTTGTCGTTCTTTTATAGTTAACCATATAGCATCAGGTATACCAGAGTTAATAAAATCTGCTTTGATTATTCCATAAAATTCCTGCCCAGCTATATCACCACAGCCCAGATTTTGCAGGAAAAATCTATAGCTATCCGGGAACTCAACACCAAGAGTCTTTTCTGCAAGAGCAATCAAGCTTTCTTCTTTAATTCCCTCAAAATCAGCATCATCTTGGTGCTGATTTATTATAGAGATAGCTTTCCTGACGTTATCGATGCTCATATTGACCTACTTTTTAAAATCATTTGATCTTTGTTTCCAGTAATCAGAACGCCATTTATTAAATTCATTGCGATCAATACCTGAAGGTATACTATTATCATTAATATGAATAATGCTATGATTATCCTTATGAAAACTCTGAGTAACTTCTGCTATCGGGCCATCCTGCTTTTGCAACATATGATGAAGGTTTACTGATTGACCATTTGCATCTAAAGGAGCCAATCCTTTTTCCATTCTTTGAATATTTGATCTTCCTCTGGAGTCAACCGCATTAGGATCAAACAAGTCGTTCCTTTGATAAACCTTATTCCCGTTAATATTAACCGGCTCAGCGCTCCAGTATTTACGATCCTGACCAAAATAATTTACTGAAGTAACATTATCGCTGGCCTTATTAATCAGCTTCGACGCTTCAGCAACATCCCCTTTCTTCAGCGCCGCTTCCGCTGCCTTAATCACTTTACCGGCCGCATCACCTGCGCCAGGGATAATCCCTGCCGCAGCCGCCAGATAATCCAGCGCCGACTGCGCCTCCGCAAAGCTTTTGATATCACCCACAACAGGCACGAAGTCAGTGCCCAGCGAAGCCATATCTTTCAGTGCTTCACGCCGTTCAGTGTACATCTTCACCGAGCAGGCTTCGGCGCTCATGCCGCCGCAGTTGGCCTCTTTATAGCGCTCGTTTTCGGCCTCAACGTACTCACCAGCCTTCTGTTCCGGCGTTTTACCTTCAGACTGCGCCTGCGCAATATCACTTAGTGCGTTATTTTCCAGCGCATTCTTACCCGCCTGTGCGCCCGCCACAACACCCGCCGAACTGTCTCCCACTACGCCGCCTGCCAGGCCCGCCGCCAGCGTACCCAGCGCACTTATCGTCTGCCGCTGCTCTTCGCTCAGGTCTTTACGTTTAACGCCTGGATACAGCTGCTGCGCGATGTACTCGCCCATCGCCGCGCCCGATGCGCCTGCCAGCGCCAAGTTGCCGGATGCATACGAGCTTACCGCACCCAGTACCGCGTGCGCCATCAGGTTCGCTTCGGTATTGACGTTACCCTTCGCGTCCGTCGTCAGCTCATGTATCTTTTCGGCCAAGTAAGGTGCCGACGCGCCGCTTATCGCCTGCGCCACGTTCCCGCCCGACAGCCCCTGCACCGCCGCCGTCACCGCGCTGATGGCACGCTGCACCTTACCGCCGGTCCCGAACCCGCTGTCAACGAACGCCTGATTGTAAAAGTTGCTGTAAACCTGTGTGTTAACGTCACTTTCGCTGTACTGCTTCGTCGGATCCTTCGCTTTCAGCTCCGCCAGCGCCCTGTCGCGGTCGGCCTGCGAGACACCGGATATCTTCTCATTGGCGGCACGGGTCGCGATGATTTCGCCCTGCGTCCGCGCGATATCTCCCGCCTGCGCCCCAATTTCGCCTATCAGCTGCGCCGCCTTCAGCCGGTTCTGCTCCTTCTCCTTGTCAAAGATGACGTCCAGACCCGGATTCGCGTTTTCGACGTCGCGGCTGAGGTCCGCCACGTCCTGCACCTGCTTTTCCTTATCACGGATAACGAGTGTGCCTTCGCTTACCGCCGACTTCGTCACCGAGTCGGCGCTGCCGCTGTCGTTCAGTCCCGCCAGCATCCCGTTCGCCATGTTACCGGCAAAGTTCCCGCCGATGCCGCCGCCGGTGCTCATGCCTGCGCTCTGATGCTGCACCTCATATTCCGCATGGTTCTCTGTGTCGCTGAACCCCAGCGTTCCGGTGTCGAGCCTGTTCAGGCTGGCATCTGCCGTACTCGCGATAACCGCACCGTTCAGCTGCGTGTGCTCACCCACGGTCACGTCAAAGCCGCCCTGACCCGCATAAATCCCGGTCTGCTCCGCCACGCTCTGCCAGTTGCTGTGCATCTTGTCCCGGCTCACGTTCACGTTCGCCGACCCGGTCATTGAGCCGAAGGTGAAGCTGCCGCCCGCGCTGGCGCTCTGTTGCTTCGCGTCGTAGCGGTCGCTGTCCTGCTCCGAGGTCAGCGTCAGGTTGCGGCCCGCGTCCACCTTCACGCTGTTGCCGTTTGCCTGCGCGCCCGTGAGCGTCGTGT
>NZ_PUGA01000060.1:0-12628 GCF_003236725.1 Pantoea sp. ARC270 | reverse complement strand
ATTCAGACGAGGATTGGGTGATCAGCACCACGGAAATGCCGGTGCGCGACATCGCCGCAAACACCCTGGCGGCCATTCCGACCATCCCTTTCATGCCGGGACCGGAAACGTTAACCATCGCCATGTTATTCAGGTTGGTGATGCCTTTCACCGGATTTTCATCCTGCTCGCCTTCTGCCCCAATCAGGGTGCCGGGCGCCTGCGGATTGGCGGTGTTTTTGATCAGGCACGGGATCTGGAACTGCGCGATGGGCGCAATGGTGCGGGGATGCAGCACCTTGGCGCCGAAATAGGAGAGCTCCATCGCTTCCTGATAGGACATCGATTTCAGCAGGCGGGCATCCGGCACCTGACGCGGATCGCAGGTATAGACGCCATCGACATCGGTCCAGATTTCACAGCAGTCGGCGCGCAGACAGGCGGCCAGCACGGCCGCCGAGTAGTCTGAGCCATTACGGCCCAGCACCACCAGCTCACCGCGCTCGTTGCCGGCGGTAAAGCCCGCCATCAGGATCATATTCTGCGGCGGGATCTGGCTGGCTTCGATGCGACGGGTCGATTCGGCGATGTCGACGGTGGACTCCAGGTAGTGACCGACAGCGAGCAGCTTCTCTACCGGATCGATCACGCTGACCTCATGACCGCGTGCCTGCAGCAGCGCTTCCATAATGGCAATCGAAAGTTTTTCACCGCGGCAGATGATCGCCGCATTGACGCTGTCCGGGCACTGCCCCAGCAGGCTGATGCCGTGCAGCACCTGCTTCAGCTGCGCAAACTCCAGGTCCACGCGGGTTTTCAGCCGCTCATATTCAAAGCCAGGCTGTGACTCAGCGAGCCCCTGCAGCAGCTCGCTGAAGATACGCTCAGCGTCGCTGATATTCGGCAAAGCGTCCTGACCACTGATGGTTTTTTCAATCATCGCCACCAGGTGGTTAGTGATCTTTGCTGGCGCAGAGAGCACGGTTGCAACCTGTCCTTGTTGCGCATTACTTTCCAGAATGTCAGCGACGCGAATAAACCGTTCCGCATTCGCTACCGAGGTCCCGCCGAATTTCAGCACTCGCATGATATAAACTCTCCTGAATTTAAGCCGAAAAAAAAGCCCGCACTGGTTAGGTGCGGGCTTTTTTTCTGTTTTTCCTGTATGCGTCAGCCCGCACCGTTACCTGTGGTAATGGTGATGGTAATAATTGTGGTGTTCAGGCTGATTTTACGCATTGAGATTTTTTTCTGTCTGTCTTTATCTGTCCGTCTGGCATCCAGAAGTAAAGCAAAGCGCACATTAAGTCAACCCGATTTGTCCGGCAGGCCCGTTTCCCTGACTGCGCAGAGCCACCGGCGAAATCGTAAAACGCTCTTTGATCGTTTGCGATGCTGAACTTCTCTGCGATCTGTTACTGCAAAATCAGATTTTCGCCGAGGATTAATCTGCGAGTTTTTTTTCAATATCGTGCAGCAGACGATGCAGCATCGCCGTGTCGCGCTGTTCCAGCAGCCCCAACCGCTGATCGATCCAGTCAGAGAGTTTCTCATCATCACTCACCTCCAGCTGTGCCAGCAGCTGATGCAAACGCTGCCGCAGCGCCTGCAACTGCTGCCCGTCTGCGGCGGCGGTAAGCGGAGCCTCAACCTGATTCAGCTTCGACAGCTGATAGCAGTAGACCATCACCGCCTGGCCGAGATTGAGTGATGGATAGTCATTCGCCATCGGGATGCCGGTCAGCAGATCGACCTGCTCCAGCTCCTCATTGGTCAGCCCGCTGTCTTCGCGGCCAAATACCAGCGCCATACTCTTTACCCACTGACGCTTCTCCAGCAGCTGTGTTTCAACCTGCTCTGGCGTGGCGTAGTAGCGAAACTTTGCCCGGCTGCGCGCAGTGGTGGCGACGGAGAAGTCGATGTCAGCTAATGCGTCAGCCAGCGTTGCAAACGTCTGGACGTTATCGAGGATCTCACCCGCGCCATGCGCGACCCGGCGCGCGGCCGGGTCCTGCCAGGCGTCACTGGCGACAATGCGCAGCTGGCTGAAGCCCATGGTTTTCATGGCGCGCGCCGCAGCGCCGATATTTTCTGGCCGCGCGGGCGAGACGAGAATCAGGGGGAAGAGCATATTTATTCCATTGGTCCATTTACATAACGCCATATTAACATGACTGTTCAGGATTCAGCGGGCGGAAGCGAATAAGAAAAGCAGTGATTAACATTGTTAAAACCGGTTAAAAAAAGCGGTCCGAATCTTTTTACCGGCGAAGCGGCCTTTATTAAAGAAACCACTATTAATACATTTAAGTTCAACAGGATAGAATGTGATTACCAGTGGGTTTCATTTTGGAACCGAAGCGTGAAAAATGTAATGAAAATGATGCTTTTTGTGAGCTAAACGGGCAATCTACGAGAAGTTTTTCACAAAAGTGTTAACGTGCTACAATTGCATTTGATATAAGTCAACGAAGCGTTGTTTTTATGCTTATCGGTTGTAGTTGGTGCTGTTAGGTTGCTGTTAATGCAGTTAGGATATGCGCCATTATCATTCTCGCCTGGGGCATGCAATTTTCATCCTGACTGGCTGAGCTAATACTGTTGTTGACGTTGATAGATGGCTTATCAAAATATGATTTCGTACAACGGTTCAGCGCGGCCCGCTGCTCTCGATGATGGAGAACGCCATACCGCTGTACGCCCTGTTTTCAATTTGTTGGCAAATTTTAGGTAGCTAAACATGCAGACCCCGCACATTCTTATCGTTGAAGACGAACTGGTCACGCGTAACACCCTCAAGAGCATCTTCGAGGCAGAAGGTTATGTGGTGTATGAGGCGACTGATGGTGCAGAAATGCATCAGGTGCTGACCGACAATGACGTTAACCTGGTGATCATGGACATCAACCTGCCGGGTAAAAACGGCCTGCTGCTGGCCCGTGAACTGCGCGAACAGGCCAATGTCGCCCTGATGTTCCTGACCGGCCGTGACAACGAAGTTGATAAAATTCTCGGTCTGGAAATTGGCGCTGACGACTACATCACCAAACCGTTCAATCCGCGTGAGCTGACGATTCGTGCCCGTAATCTGCTGTCGCGCACCATGAATCTCGCCATGCCGGGCGAAGAGCGCCGTCAGGTTGAGAGTTACAAATTCAATGGCTGGGAGCTGGATATCAACAGCCGCTCACTGATCAACCCGAACGGCGAGCACTATAAACTGCCACGCAGTGAGTTCCGCGCCATGCTGCACTTCTGCGAAAATCCGGGCAAGATTCAGACCCGTGCCGATCTGCTGAAAAAAATGACCGGCCGTGACCTTAAGCCGCACGACCGCACCGTGGATGTGACCATCCGTCGTATTCGTAAGCATTTCGAATCGACGCCGGACACGCCTGAAATCATCGCTACCATCCATGGCGAAGGTTACCGCTTCTGCGGCGACCTGCATGAGTAAGCTGCGGTAAGCCTGAAAAAAACGCCCCTGCGGGCGTTTTTTTATGCTCAGTGCCACGGCATAATCGGCACGGCGCTGATCGCATTCTTCGGTGAACCATCGACGACTTTATCGGAGTAGGTCAGATAGACCAGGGCGTTACGCTTTTTATCGAAGAAGCGCACCACCTGCAGCTTTTTGAAGATCAGCGAGGTACGCTGGCGGAAGACCACCTCCCCCTCCGCTTTGCCCTGCGCGATTTTCTCACTCAGCTCCACTGGCCCAATCTGCTGGCACGAAATCGCCGCATCGGAGGTATCCTCAGCCAGCCCCAGCCCGCCTTTAATCCCACCGGTCTTCGCCCGGCTGATATAGCAGGTTACATTTTTAACATCCGGATCGTCGAAGGCTTCAACGACAATCTTGTGGTCAGGCCCGAATATCTTAAACACCGTGTCGACAGAGCCGATCTGTTCGGCGAGCAGCGGGCTGGAAAAGGTCAGTGCGGTCAGCGCAGCGAGGATAAGACGAGGTCTTGTCATGGGGTTACCATTGCAAATTGAATAGATGAACATGTAATGTACTGTCAATCGATATAATGACAAAACCAAAACGGGTTATGCCCGCACTGATTTAGCACAATCTTCCCCGGAAAACGGCCCACGTCTTTTGAGCAATGAGTGCTAATATTCTTCGATGCATTTAGCTGCACCACCAGAGTATGAGGATGTTTTATGGACCAAGCCGGTATCATTCGCGATTTGCTTGTCTGGCTGGAGAGCCATCTGGATCAACCCCTTTCACTGGACAACGTTGCCCAGAAAGCCGGTTACTCTAAATGGCACTTACAAAGGATGTTTAAAGACGTGACCGGACATGCGATCGGCGCCTATATCCGGGCGCGTCGCCTGTCTAAAGCGGCGGTGGCGCTGCGCCTGACCAGCCGTCCGATTCTGGACATCGCACTGCAGTATCGTTTTGATTCACAACAGACTTTTACCCGCGCCTTCAAGAAGCAGTTTGCGCAGACGCCGGCCTGGTATCGTCGCGCTTCCGACTGGAATTCCTTCGGTATTCGTCCTCCTATCCGTCTGGACAATGAGACGCAGCCGGAACCGACCTTCGTCACCCTGCCGGAAACGGTGCTGGTGGGTCAGACCCAGAACTACACCTGTATTCTGGAGCAGATTTCCAGCTACCGTGACGAGATGCGGATTCACTTCTGGAAGCAGTTCCTGCTGGAAACGGATACCGTGCCGCCGGTGCTGTATGGCCTGCATCAGGTGCGCGCCAGCCAGGAAAAAGATGACGAGCAGGAGATCCTCTACACCACGGCGGTGCCGGCTGACAGCGCGGGCAGCCTGTACTCCGGTCAGAACGTCATTCTGGAAGCGGGCGATTATGTGCAGTTCACCTATACCGGCCCGCGCGTCAACCTGCAGGAGTTCATCCTGCTGCTCTACGGCACCTGCATGCCGACGCTGGGGCTGACCCGCCGTCAGGGGCAGGATATTGAACGCTTCTATACCCACGGCGGTAAAAAGCGTGCCGAGCCGCCGACAGAGATCCGTTGCGAATATCTGATTCCGATTCGCCGCCAGACCCCGGTCAGCTGATATTCAGGCTGACGTCCTCACGACGGCGGCCTGCACACCTTCAGCGCTGCAGCTCGTCGAGAGCGGGCGCATCCAGATGGGAGATATCGCCCGCCATCTCCACAATCCACCCTTCGGCCAGCCAGGCGCTCTGCTGATAATCGACCCGCGAGAGCGAGCAGTTTCGCAGACGCAGCCGGCGTTCCGCCCAGGCAGGCAGACCGAGAATGGTGCTGACCAGCGATCCCAGCGCCATACCGTGACTGACCAGCAGCGGACGGCTCCCGGCCGGCAGGTCGAGACAGGCATTCAGCGCGGCGTGCATGCGCGCTGCCAGTTCGGACATGGACTCCCCTTCCGGGATGCGCCCGCCTTCGGTGCCGTTCACCAGCGTGGCACGCCACTGCTCTTCTGCGGCGGTTAAGCCATCCAGCGGACGCTTCTCCAGCACGCCCATACTGAGCTCCCGCAGGCGCGGATCGAGCGTCACCGTGCAACCACAGGCATCCGCGATAATCTCCGCGGTGCGGCGCGTGCGGCCCAGATCGCTGGTGATAACGTGGGTAATACCCAGATGTTTCACGCGTTCACTCACCTGATGCGCCTGCTGTTCACCTTTTTCCGTCAGCGGACTGTCGGACTGCCCCTGAATGCGACGTTCCGCATTCCAAACCGTTTCACCGTGACGAACAAGATAGACCTGTAACATAGTAGTTTCCGTTATACTGCGACCAGAATCGCCTTAGAGCCTGTCTGTAGCCTGATGGGCCAGGCGCTTAACCATCTGAGGGTTCAATTAATTATGTACCATGTTGTCGCAGCCACCACCAATCCAGCGAAGATTCACGCGATTGCGCAGGCATTCAACGACGTTTTCGGCGAAGGATCCTGCCATATTGAAGGGGTCGGGGTCGATAGTGGTGTTGCCGCCCAGCCGCTGAGCCACCTCGAAACGCGAACGGGCGCACGTCAGCGCGTAATGAATGCCCGTCAGGTACGGCCTGAAGCGACATTCTGGGTGGCGATTGAGGCGGGGATCGAAGAGGACAGCGCCTTTGCCTGTATCGTGATAGAGAATCAGAAGCAGCGCGGCGAGTCGCGGTCAGCCAGCTTCACGTTGCCACCGGCGGTGCTGGCGGGTCTGCGCGAAGGGCGGGAGCTGGGCGAAGAGATGGCGCGGTTAACCGGCATTGAAAATATCAAACATCAGGGCGGGGCTATCGGGGCGTTCACGCACGGCCTGCTCAGCCGCGCCAGCGTCTATCATCAGGCCCTGATTCTGGCGCTCTGCCCGTTTGTTCATCCGCTCTATCAGTCGTAATTACTCGCCGTCCAGATGCGCCTGCAGCCAGCGTTTCAGCTCCGGCGGCGCCTCTTTCAGACTGTTAGAGCCACGGGTGATGGTGGCGATACCCACGCCAAGTTCGTTTTTCAGCTCGCGCTGGCTCATCTCCCCCTTCATCAACTCTTCGATAATCCGCAGTCGTGTACCAAACGCTTCCCGCTCATCCGCCGTCATCATCAGTTGCATCAGGGGCAGCGCGTGGCCATCGGCAAAGGCCTGCTGCATCAGCCTGACAAAGCGCTGCCAGCTATCGTCGGCCGGAGGGGTTTCGGCAGAGGGGGAATGAGAATGGGTCATGAAGAGGCTTCCGTACTCGCTAAAGAGTACGGAAGCTTAGCACAGCTAGTAACGGCGATTCCACTCACCATCTGACAGGATTTTGTCAGGCTTGCCCATGAAGTGCCGATAGTAGGCGTCATAGGCCAGCACGTTCTTCACGTAACCGCGCGTTTCAGAGAACGGAATGGTCTCGATAAACGCCACGGCGTCGAGATTACCTGCACTGGTTTTCAGCCAGCTTCGCACCCGGCCCGGACCGGCATTGTAAGCCGCAGAGGCGAAAATCCGGTTCTGGTCAAACTGCTGGTAGACATACTCCAGATACTGGGTACCAATCTGAATATTGGTTTCCGGATCGAGCAGCTGACTGCTGTTGCTGTAGCCGGGGATGTCATACATCTTCACGGTGTGCGCCGCGGTGGCAGGCATGATCTGCATCAGACCACTCGCCCCGACCGGCGAACGCGCTTTCGGGTTCCAGGCACTCTCCTGACGCGAAATCGCCATCGCATAGCTTGGCGGGATCTGCTTCACCTGGGTGTTGCGCTCGTAAACGCTCTGCCATGCCAGCGGGAACCGCTCTTTCAGACTGTCCCACATTTTGGCCGTGATCGTGGCCTGCACGCTGAGATCCCACCAGTCCTGCTCATTGGCGTAGCGCGCCAGCATCTGCTGCTGCGTATGTGTGCGGCTGCCGATCAGATTGCTCCACTCGCTGCGCGCCAGGTTATCCAGCCCCCAGTACATCAGTTCACGGACGCGCGCCAGCTCGGGGCCCTGCACCGTAGCACTGTCAGGCTTGGGTGCTTCATCAATCTGCAGCGGATAATCCACCCCCAGACGCTGAGCGGCCACCATCGGATAGAAGCCACGCGCCTGCATCAGTTTACGCAGGATCTCTTCCGCTTCCTCTTTGCGATCTTTCTCAAACAGCAGGTCAGCCTGCCAGTACTGCCACTCATCTTTCTCTTTGGCCTCCACCGGCAGACGGGCGATCCAGGTGTTCAGACCGCGCCGATCGTGCTGCGACAGTGCCAGCCGCACCCGGCGTTCCACCAGCGCGGTGGACTCACTGTTCATCACCACGGCATCGCGCCAGCGTGCCTGTTCAGCGGTCAGATCGCTGCCCATCATGCGCCAGACCACGATCTCTTTCAGCGCCTGCTCATCTTCCGGCCCCATTTTCTGCGCCCGGACCAGAATCGGGATCAGGCTGCGGGCGTTTTCCATATCCTGCCGCGCCACGCGGGTAAAGGCGTAAATCGTCGCCTGGCGGGTAAAGTCGGTGGGTCCGACGGCGCTGGCGAAGGTGCTGACCGTCAGCGGGTCCTGCTGCAGCGCCTGCACCGCGTCAGACATGGTCTGATAATCTGCCGGCAGGGTTTTCGCCAGATAGCTCACCAGGCTGTCGTTACCCGCCTTCATCGCCAGACGGATACGCTCCAGGATCGTGATCGGTGAAAGCTGACCCGATGACTGCCAGACCGAGAAGAGCTTATCGCAGTCGGCAGGCAGCGCAGTGCCGCGCAGCCAGATCTGCTTCGCGCCATCAAACGCGGCCTGCTGCTGACCCGTGGCCCATTTGGCGTAGTACCAGTTACAGCGCGCCTGCACCGGTTTCGGTTCGGTCGGGCTGAAATTCAGCACGCCCTGCCAGTCCTGCCGGTAAGCCAGCACATTGATAAAGCGGGTGCTGAGCGAGCGCGCAGGCGGCAGTGTGGGATACTGGCGAATAAAATTCTGTACGGCCAGGGCGGTCTCCTGATCGAGATCCTGTGCCAGCAGGCGATATTGCAGATAAGGATAGAGCGGATAATCCTGAAGCGTGGGCAACAGCTGCTCCACGGTGGCCATCTGATTGCTGTCCCACGCCTGTTTAATTTGTTGATAACGTTGCCGTTGTTGATCCAGCGAATCGGCCCATGCGCTGCTGGCCGTACCGACCAAGCAGATCCCTATCATCCAGTTACGCCACTTCACCACGTAAATCTCCTCTGTTGCTGGGCGCCGGCGAGTTGCCAGGCAGTCTTCATGCTAACCAGGGCATCAGACTCTTGCCATGTTCTTCACAATATTTACGCACGCGACGATTAAACGCACCGTCATCGTTCAGCCTGCGCGCCGTCATTGTGCAAATAATCATCAGAAAAACTTATCACCTGTCGTTTTAAGGCGTTGAATCATCAGCTTAAAAAAGTGGCACACCCTTTGCTCTGTTGAATTCCATCTTGTATACCAGCTGGAATCCTTCTTATGACTTCGACCACTGGCCTGACACTGCACGCCTGGCAACAACGCTACCAGCAGGCGCCACATCAGATTAGCGCACTGCTGAGCGCTCACCTTGCCGCCCTGGATCCCCGGGATAATGCCTGGATCATGCTGGCGACCCCGGATCAGCTGGCGGCTCAGATTGAACCGCTGCTGGCTCACTATCAGCGCGATCCCGCATCGCTGCCTCTGTTCGGCGTGCCGTTCGCGGTCAAGGACAATATCGATGTGGCGGGCTGGCCCACCAGCGCCGCCTGCCCCGCCTTTACCTATACCGCCAGCGAGGACGCGGTAGCGGTAGCCAGACTCAAAGCGGCCGGGGCCGTGGTCATTGGTAAAACCAACCTCGATCAGTTTGCCACCGGTCTGGTAGGCACACGCTCACCTTTTGGCGCGGTCAGTAACACCTTTGACCCCGATTATGTCAGCGGCGGCTCCAGCTCCGGCTCGGCGTCGGTGCTGGCGCGCGGACTGGTCGCCTTTTCCCTGGGCACCGATACCGCCGGTTCGGGCCGCGTCCCGGCCGGTTTCAACAATATCGTTGGCCTGAAGCCGACCAAAGGCTGGTTCTCTGCGCGCGGCGTCGTGCCCGCCTGCCGCCTCAATGACACGATTTCCGTGTTCGCCCTGACGGCAGAAGATGCCTGGAGCGTCGCCAGCGTGATCGGGGGCTACGATGCCGGGGACGCCTATTCCCGCGTGAATCCGCGCACTGCCCCCGCCAGCCTGCCGGTTCGCCCCCGCTTTGCCGTTCCTGACACGCCGGAGTTTTTCGATGATGCCGCCGCTGAAGCCGCCTGGGATCGGGCACTGGAGGCCCTGCAGGCGAGTGGCGCGACGCTGCACCCCATCGACTTCACGCCGTTCCGGCAGCTGGCAGAGCAGCTCTACTACGGTGCCTGGGTTGCTGAGCGCACCGTGGCGGTAGGCGGGATGCTCGATCGCCCCACCGATATGGACCCGGTGGTGCATGAGATCGTCGCCAGCGGCCTGAAATACAGCGCCGTCGATGCCTACAAAGCGGAGTATCTGCGGGCCGGGCTGACGCGCCAGATTCAGCAGACCCTGGCGCAGTTTGACGCGCTGGTGGTGCCGACCTCGCCCACCATTCATACCCTCGCAGAGATGAAGCAGGAGCCGATTCACTACAACTCACAGTTTGGCACCTACACCAACTTTACCAACCTCGCTGACCTCGCCGCGCTGGCGCTGCCTGCGCCGTTCCGCAATGACGATCTCCCGGCGGGTATCACGCTGATTGCGCCCGCCTGGCACGACCGGGCGCTGGCTGAATTTGGCATCCGCTGGCAGCGCCAGCTGGCGCTGCCGCTGGGGGCGACTGGCCTGCCCTGCCCGCCGCCCGTCGCTCTCCCCGTCTCCCCCGATCATGTCCGGCTGGCGGTGGTGGGGGCACACCTCACCGGCATGCCGCTGAATTTCCAGCTCACCGAGCGCAGGGCGGTATGGGTGGAAGAGACAAAGACCGCCCCTCACTACCGCCTGTTCGCCCTGCTGGACGGGGCGATTAAAAAGCCCGGCCTGATGCGGGACGAACAGGGTGCCGCCATCACGGTGGAGCTGTGGGACATTCCGCTGGCACGCTTCGGCGAATTTGTGGCGGAGATCCCCGCCCCGCTGGGTATCGGCAGCCTGACGCTGGCGGATGGGCGGATCGTCAAAGGCTTTATCTGCGAAGGCGCTGCGCTGAACAGCGCACTGGAAATCACCGAATCGGGCGGCTGGCGTAACTGGCTGACCTCACAGGGGAGTCACTGATCATGTTCACCACCGTACTGATTGCCAACAGGGGCGAGATTGCCTGCCGCGCCATTCGCACCCTGAAGCGTTTGGGCGTCAAAAGTGTCGCGGTCTACTCTGACGCGGATCGCAACGCGCAGCACGTTAAGCAGGCGGACAGCGCGATCGCCCTCGGCGGCGACAAAGCCAGTGACTCCTACCTGCGCATCGACAAAATCCTGGCGGCGGCGCAGCAGAGCGGCGCTCAGGCGATCTGGCCAGGCTACGGTTTTCTGTCGGAAAGCCAGGCCTTTGCCGAAGCCTGTGAGGCGGCGGGCATCGCCTTTGTCGGCCCGACCGCACAGCAGATTGGCGAGTTCGGCCTGAAGCACCGCGCGCGTGAGCTGGCGGCCAGTGCAGGCGTACCGATGACGCCAGGCACCCCGCTGCTCGCCTCGCTGGAGGAGGCGATTCAGGCTGCCGATGAGATTGGCTACCCGGTGATGCTGAAAAGCACCGCCGGTGGGGGTGGCATTGGCCTGACGCGCTGCGCCGACGCCGACGCACTCGCCAGCGCCTGGGAGAGCGTGCGCCGCCTTGGTGAGCAGTTCTTCAGTGATGCAGGCGTGTTTCTGGAGCGCTGCATCGATCGCGCCCGCCATATTGAGGTGCAGATTTTTGGTGACGGTAACGGCACCGTCGTCGCACTGGGTGAACGCGACTGCTCCCTGCAGCGCCGCAATCAGAAGGTGGTGGAAGAGACACCCGCGCCCGGCCTTTCGCAGGAGACGCGCGATGCCCTGCTCGCCTCAGCGGTGCGGCTGGGCGAACAGGTGAACTACCGCAGCGCAGGCACCGTGGAGTACATCTACGACGTCAGCCAGCAGGCGTTCTATTTCCTTGAAGTGAACACCCGCCTGCAGGTTGAACATCCGGTCACCGAATGCGTCACCGGGCTCGACCTGGTGGCGTGCATGCTGCAGGTGGCGGCGGGTGATCCGGTGGAGTGGTCACGCCTGCAGCAGCCGCCTCAGGGCGCGGCGATCGAGGTGCGGCTTTACGCGGAAGATCCCCTGAAAAACTTCCAGCCCAGCCCTGGCCTGTTAACCGCGGTCAGCTTTCCTGACGGCGTGCGTGTCGACAGCGGCGTCGAAACCGGCAGTGAAGTCTCCAGCTTTTATGACCCGATGATCGCCAAGCTGATTGTGCATGCCGACAACCGTGAAGCGGCGCTGGAAAAACTGCACCACGCGCTGGATGCGACCCAGCTGCACGGTATCGCCACCAACCTCGACTATCTGCGCCAGATTACCACCAGCGAGGCGTTTCGCAGCGGCAACGTCTGGACGCGCTATCTCGACAGCGTGGTGCCTGCCGCCACCGTGGTGGAGGTGCTGCAGCCCGGCACCTTCAGTTCGGTGCAGGACTACCCCGGCCGCCTCGGCTACTGGGACATCGGGGTGCCGCCTTCCGGCCCGATGGATGACTTTGCGTTCCGGCTGGCTAACCGCATCGTCGGAAACCATGAGGCGGCGGCGGGACTGGAGTTCACCCTGCAGGGCCCCACCCTGCGCTTCCACTGCGATGCGATTGTGGCGCTGACCGGCGCAGAGTGTGACGCGCAGCTTGATGGCGAAGCGGTCAGTTACTGGCAGCCGCTGACGGTAAAAGCGGGACAGACGCTGACGATGGGACGCGCCCGCCAGGGCTGCCGCAGCTATCTGGCGGTGCGCAACGGCTTTGACGTGCCGGAATATCTGGGCAGCCGCAGCACCTTTTCGCTGGGCCAGTTTGGCGGTCACGCCGGACGCACCCTGCGCGTCGCCGACATGCTGCCAGTCTCACAGCCTGCGCGCGCCGCCTGCACCACACCGGCCCCGACTGGCGCGCCGCAGCCGCTTGATGCGTCGCTGATTCCGCACTACGGCAGTGAATGGCGTATCGGTGTGCTCTACGGTCCGCACGGCGCACCGGACTTTTTCACCC